>CAZNMP010000029.1:0-13229 GCA_964573875.1 uncultured Planctomycetaceae bacterium
CAGATGCAACGAGCGGCAGTCTCCATTCCAGCCAACATTGCAGAAGGCCACACACGCGGAACAACGAAGGAGTTTCTTCGCTTTGTAACAATATCGCACGGTTCGCTCGCAGAAGTAGAAACGATGCTTATTACTGCCAAAGACCTCCAGTACTTGAACGCGGCGCACTATGATGATGTTGCAGCCCTCTGTGATTCGATAGGCAAGATGCTCAGTGCATTGAGGCGTACACTGGCTCAAAAACTACATGCCTCCAAATCCCCAAATCCCCAAATCCCTTAATCCCCCATACCTCCATGTCCACTGCCGAAAAATATCTGCGACCGGAAGTGATCCGCCAGATCAAGCGGCTGGACCTGCGCGCGCAGTTCATCGTGAAGGGTTTTTTGCATGGATTACATGCCAGTCCTTTCCACGGTTTTTCGGTCGAATTCAGCGAGCATCGCAAATATACGCACGGCGACGATCCGAAAGATATCGACTGGTTGGTCTATGCCAAGACCGACAAGTATTACGTGAAAAAATTCGAGGCCGAGACGAACATCACCGGTTATCTGGTGATGGATATGAGCCGTTCGATGGGCTACACCTATCGGCAAGAGTTGACGAAATTTGATTATTCGATTTGCCTGGCCGCGGCTCTGTGCTATTTGATGATCCACCAGCAAGACGCCGTCGGGCTGCTCACCTTCGATCAGAAAATTCGGCAAAGCCTGCGGCCGAAGTGCCGCCGCAGTCATTTGGGCGACGTGCTGTCGTTGTTGGCCAACCTGAAGCCGACCGGCGAGACCGACATCGCCAACAGCCTTGTGCAAGTGGCGGCCATGCTCCGCCATGCTAGTTTGGTCATGATTTTTTCGGATCTTTTGGTCGATCCGCAACCGGTTCTCGAATCGCTTTACCGTCTGCGCCACGGTGGGCACGACGTCATCCTGTTCCACGTGCTCGACGAAGCCGAGGTGCAGTTTCCATTTAACGGTATGGTCGAACTTGAAGATCCGGAGAACCAGCAGCGGCTGACCTTGGATGCCGACGGTTTTCGCCGCGCGTATATTACCGAGGTCGAAAATTTTCGCGCGATGTATCGCCGCGAATGCTCACAGGCCGGAATCGATTACGTGCCGTTGGACACGAGCATGCAATTCGATCACGCGCTGGGCGAGTATCTGATGCGACGAAGCGAACGAGGGTAAAGCCCCCCGCGCTATTTCTGTTGCAGCCGCGCGGCGGTAAGCGTATTGCGCAGCAACATCGTGACGGTCAGCAGGCCGACGCCGCCGGGGACGGGCGTAATCTGGCCCGCCACTTCTTTGACCGCTTCAAAATCCACGTCGCCGACCAAGCCCGTTTCCAGACGGTTCATGCCTACGTCGATGACCACGGCGCCCGGCTTGACCATGTCGGCCGTGATGAACTTGGCTTTTCCAATGGCCACGATCAAGATATCGGCCGAGCGCGTGACGGATGCTAAATCGCGGGTACGGCTGTGGCAAACCGTCACCGTGGCGTCGCCGCCTTGGCCTTTTTGCATCAGCAGGATGGCCATCGGCTTGCCGACGATATCGCTGCGGCCGACCACGACGACATTGGCCCCGGCGATGGGAATATTGTTGCGAAGCAGCATTTGCTGAATACCGTAGGGCGTGCAAGGCATGAACCGCGGGCGGCCTTGCACGATGCGGCCCACATTGTCCGGATGGAACGCATCCACGTCCTTCATCGGATCAATTGCTTCGAGGATGCGCCTTTCGTCGATTTGCTTCGGCGGCGGCGATTGCACCAAAATGCCGTGGACCGCCGGGTCGTGGTTCAGGCGATCGATCAACTTCAGAAGCTCTTCGGTCGAGATATCGGCGGAAGGCCTATGGAGCTGGCTGGCAATGCCGGCCTTCTCACACGCTTTTTGTTTGTTGCGGACGTAAACCTGACTGCCCGGATCGTCGCCGACCAGCACGGCGGCCAAGCAGGGCGTGACGCCGGTTTCACCTTTGAATGCTGCAACGTCTTGGGCGATTTCTTCGCGAATTTGTTCGGAAAGGACTTTACCGCTGATAATGGTCGCTGTCATCGATCGAATTTCCTGTCTTGAAGAATGCCCCGAGATTCAACGGATCTTTAGCTCGCATGCATCGATAATGGAACAAGCCATTGCTCGAAGAAGGCGGCGATGGTTTGGATGCGCACGTCCGGCTCCCAGAGGCATTGAGCGATAACCCCGCCGGACCCGTAATCGAGAGCGCGGCGCACGGCCAGAACGGCGTCGCGGAATTCCTCGGTCTTGCCTGGATTGCGGAACCGCGCCGGATCCATTTCGCCCCAGAAGGTAACGCGGCCGCGATAACGCTTTGCCAAACGCTCGATATCCATCAGATGCGTTTGCGAATGAATGGCGTCGATGCCTGTTTTTATCAAGTCGCCGAAAATGTCAAGGATATGGCCGTTGCTCTGGAAGAAAACGAATTTGTCCTTGGCGTGTAAAATATCGCAATACTGCCGATAAAGCGGGCGGAACATGGTGCGCCACATTTCCGGTGTGACGAGCAATTCGTCGGACGTGCCCCAGTCGTCGCGAAAAACAACGCCGTCGACATCGGTTTCAGCCCAAAGTTCAAGCTCTTTGCAGGCGAAATCATGCAACATCGCCAAGAGATTGCGAATATCCTTGGTACTGCGTGCGAGATCCACCAGAGCCGTTTCCGGCCCGCGAAGCTGACGCAGCCGATCGAAAGGCCGAACCTCGGAGACAGCCAATACGAAACGATTTGTTGCCTGGCAGCTTTTGTTGACCTTCGAAAACCGCGAGCGATCCAGCAACTCGGCCGGCGGCTGATACGCCGCGGTCTTGCCGGGCTCGCAGAGCGGAGAATGCTTAAGGCTCGGTGCGGCGCCTGTCTGAGCGACATGCCAGAGACAGCCCCAGGCGTCGGTGAAGTCGCCCGGCTTGTTCGGCTTGCCCTGCGAACGCTTGCCATGCAACGGAGCGATGTCGGGATGAATGATATCGCTGGGATAGCGAATATTGATCTCGGCTAATTCATCGGCGTTGATTGCGTCGCCGGACGGCAGCCACAAATCGCGAGGGATACGGGAGACAGGTTCGTGATTGAGGGTTTTGATAACCAGTTCGCGCGACGTCATCGGTGGTGCCGTGGGGGATGGTTTTCGTTTGTTTTAAATTGGTCCACATAATAGCGAAAGTGCCGGCGAGGCAACGACCGCCGGCAATTGCGTGATTGCAGGTTTACGGCACTTTCGATTATCCGCAGTTTTATTTAATACCATTAGCGGGGTGAGAATGGGGAAATTATACCATGACAACAGTGTCGTCAACGGGTCTGGCGAGAAATCTTTTTGGCAGCCCCCCCTAATTGGTATGCTATGCTTGGATATCTACGTATTGTTGAGGGTCGCTGCCATGCCGTTTTTTTCGAAAAAGAAGGATTTCTCGGTCCAAAGCTTCATTTTGAAGCTGGTGAACAACAATTGCCCTGAATTGACCGCGATGCTGGAAGGCCCCCGGATCGAAAGCCGGGTTAATATGGTCGTGGTCGTCATGATCGTGCCGATCGAGAAGGGACGGCCGCAGGTAGGACGCACGTTCATGGCCGTCACCAAGGAGTTTTCAACGTCCGGCGTGGCCGTCGTGCTGAATGGGCCCCAACCACTCGACCAGGTAATACTTGGATTTCGCTATGAGGGGGCGATGACCTTCATGCGGGCTGAAGCGAAACACCTGAATCCGATGGGCGGCGGCTTCTATCAACTCGGCTTCCAAATGCTCGAAACGGTCAACGTAGGAGATTGGCCCGAACTCAAGTCGCTGGGCTTCTAAATCTGTCGAATCATGACACATGGGAATTTGTGAGAAAGTCCTTCAACTTCCTCGGCTGTGTGTTCTTCACCAGCTCAAACTCTTTGGGCTTAGATAAGCAATGTCGGTAGGGCCGAACGCCGACCAAAGGTTGGTCGGCGGAAGTTCGGTAAGCATAAGCAGGATTTTTCGGCCTGGCATTACCCAACATTCTCTTCCAGAGCATCAATCAATGGTTCTCTTCAGAGGCTTTTCAAGAGGGTGGCCTGGCACGTGCTATTTCCTGTATCATGTAATTACGTTATGTGCATGTTTTTATGTGTACAAATAAGCATTAGAGCCTGAGACAATAGAATCATGAAATTGCTGGAAAGTCTAGTGGGATTATTGTTGATGATTGCCCTGGTAACGTTATCTGCCGGGGATGAATCAACTTCAACCAAGATCGGCAAATTCCCGCAAGAATATGCCCAGTGTTATACGACAGAGCAGGGACTTCCTTCCAACGATGTTCTATCCGTGTGTTTTGACGCCCAGGGACGAATCTTTGCTCAAACCCAAAACGGTTGGGCCATCTGGAGTGATGGCAAGTGGTCAAAATGCGATGCGCCGGCGGCGAATGCACTCGTTGACAACGTTGATTCTTCAAAAGATGCCTCATTTCCCGAACTTGTAAACCAAGTTGCAAAAGGCCCAAAAGATCGGCTTGTCATTGCTACCAACAAAGGGCTCTTGGAACGAAAAGACGCATGTTTTCAGCCTCTGATTGTCGAGGATGGTCGTGGATGCCGCTGGGGCTGCTCGGATGTTCGCGGCGTCGTCTTTGATTCGAAGGGGCAACTCTGGTTTAGCACGCCTGCTGGTATTGCTTGTCAAACAATACAGGGCTGGAAGTTCTTCACAGGTCAGCAGGGGCTGCCTTATAGCGATTTCACCCGTATGTGTGCCGGACCGGATGGAGTTGTTTGGTTCGGCACTCATCTCGGGGCAATTCGGTTCGATGGATCCAATTGGGCCTATCGTCAAGGACGTCGATGGCTGCCCAACGATGATGTACGCGACATCGCCGTGGATGCAAAGGGCAACGCTTGGTTTGCGACGGCCGTAGGTGTTGGGCGTATCGAGCAAAGAATGATTACCTTGGCTGAAAAAGCGTCCTTCTACGAAGATGAAATGGATCGCTGCATCCGGCGCACTCCGTATGGTTATGTTTCCGAAGTAGAACTTGCCCGGCCCGGTGATAAAAGCCGTATATTCCGCCACGATAGCGACAACGATGGATTGTGGACAAGCATGTACGGTGCCGGGGAATGTTTTGCTTACGGCGCCAAGCATGATCTGAAAGCAAAGAATCACGCCAAACAAGCTTTCGAGGCGTTGCGTTTCTTGCAGAAAGTGACCCAGGGCTGTGAGCATAGCCCGCCGATAGGTTATGTGGCGAGAACGATTTTATCAACGGATGGGCCTGATCCCAATGTTGGTCTTCTTGAAAGAGATCGAATCCAGCAACGGAAAGAAGATCCGTTATGGAAAGTATATGAACCGCGTTGGCCGAAAAGTGCGGACGGCAAATGGTACTGGAAAAGTGACACCAGCTCTGATGAGCTGGATGGGCACTATTTCTTTTATCCGTTGTACTACGATCTGGTTGCCGATACGGAAGAAGAAAAATCGCGAGTACGTGAGGTTGTACGCGATCTTACCGACCATCTGATTAATCACGATTATTGTTTGATCGATCACGACGGCAAGCCCACGCGCTGGGCTATCTATGGCCCCAAACAGCTTAATCACGATCCAAATTGGTGGGCGGATCGGGGATTGAAGTCGCTGAGCATCCTGGCCTATTTGGCCGTGGCTGAGCATATCACAGGCGATCCGAAATATGGCAAGCATCTGGAAAAGCTTATCAACGAACATTCGTGTGACGCCAACATAATGACGCCAAAAACCCAGCGGGGTATCGGTTCGGGCAACCAATCGGATGATGAAATGGCATTCATGTCGTTCTACAGCTTAATGAAGTATGCAAAGAACGACAAATTGCGGCAACAAGTTTTGGTTTCCTTTTACAACGCCTGGGTTCTCGAAGAACCGGAGATGAATCCTTTCTTTCATTTTGCCTATGCGGCCTTTGGGCTGAAAGCACCATTGCCTCGTATATCTCTTGGTCCCTGGGATGAGCCGACCGAAAATCCCACGGCGCCATTCGCGCCCTGGAACGGCTGGCTCGAAGATTCTCTAACCACGCTGAAAGGCTTCCCTCTGGATCGGCTCAATTGGGCGTCGAAAAACAGCCACCGGCTAGACATCGTACAACTACCGCGTCAACAGTCGTTAGCGACGATCCGCACGGGCTATCGCGTCAACGGTAAAGTGATCCCCGTCGAAAACCGCCACTTCAACCATTGGAATACGGATCCCTGGCAGCTAGACTATGATGGCGATGGGCGACAATTAGCCAACGGAACCGTGTTTCTACTGCCGTACTACATGGGCCTTTACCACGGACTATTCAGTGAAGTCGAATAAGGCCGTGCCAAATTGCCGTGAGATTGCCGTTGCTCAATCTTTTTCAATGTCCGGCGTTTCGATGTCGGCTTGGGAATGAAGATGCTTTGAAGAGCCGGGCGTGGAGACGACCTTATAGATGCACCAACCGAGGAGCACGGTCACTCCGCCCACGGACACCGTCATGATGATCCAACCGCCGAAGGTCATGAGCTTCTCTCCGATTGCTTGCGTTCCGCCGCTTCCCAGCGTTTGATGGATTGGGTTACCAGTAGGAAGAAAAGTACGGAAACGACCAGGATAAAACCAACCGAAGCTTGGGCCACCGGGCTTGCCCAAAGTTGCTGAAGCCGCGTCAATTGGTTGGGATTGAGCGGCGCGAAAAATTCTCGGTAGCACCAAAAGGCGAAGATCAAAATCAAATACAGGGGCGAAACGTATTTGATGATGAATTTCACGAAGCTGGGGATGTAAATTTCCGCGCCGCGCCGAAGTTCCTCGAAACCGCGCTCAACGCCCAACACCCAGCCGAATAAAATCGCTTGGAATGTGGCCAGCACGTAAATGGCAAACGTGCCGATCCAGAAATCGATGGTATCGAGAGCAAGCAGATCTTTCGAGAAATAAACGACGAATGCCGCACCCACGGCCGTAATGAAACCCAGCAACGTGACCGATGCCTTGCGCTTCAGTCCCAAGCCCTCTTCCAGCAGCGCGATGGCCGGCTGAAGCATCGAAAGAGAACTGGTTAGAGCCGCTAAAAAAAGCAGAAAAAAGAAAAGAAAGCCGACGATTTGCCCGGCCGCCATTTGGTTGAACACGTTGGGGAGCGTGATGAAGCCCAATCCAAAGGTCGAGGTGGGATTATCCAGCACGCTATAGCCCAAAAAAACGAAAGCGGCGGGTATGATAATCATCCCGCCAAGAGCCACTTCGCAAAATTCGTTGCCCGCGGCCGACGTTAAACTTGAGAGTGCAATATCGTCGTCTTTACGCAAATAGCTGGCATACGTGACGACGATGCCGAAGCCGACCGAAAGCGAAAAGAAGATCTGACCTGCCGCTTCGAGCCACATGTTGGGATTGCTGAGCGATTCCCAAAACGTGACGCGAGCCGTGGTGGGGTTCCACATGAATCCAAGCCCGTTCAACACGTTTTGGTCCGGCTTGGCCGCATCGGGCGTGCCCAGGGTTAAGACGCGAGCCAGCACGATCAACGCACAAACGATCAACGCCGGCATGGCCCAAGAGCAACACCATTCGATGCCCTTGCTGAGCCCTCGATAGATCAGCACGAAATTGAGAATGAAGCAAATGACCAAGAAGAACATGGCCGAGCCGAGCATGCCTTCGCCGGGGTTGGAGATGGCCTCGCCGTTGCCGTTCATTCCCACGAAGTTCGCAAAAAAGGCGCTATATTTATCCGGTGACGAGCCGAAATCCATCGCACCGGCCAGATAGCGGATCGCGTAGGCCAAGCACCAGCCCTCGATATACACGTAATACATGTAGATCATCACGGGAATGACGATAGCCAAGACGCCGAAGTAGGGGGCGAGCCTGTTTTTCCAGATCGAGCGGTAGATGCCCGGCGTCGAGTTGAAACCCTGCGTGCCGCCGTAGCGGCCCATGGCCCATTCGACCCAGCAGAACGGCAATCCCAAGAGCAGCAGGGCCGTGAAGTAGGGGATCATGAACGCCCCGCCGTCGTACTTGGCCGCCAAGCCTGGGAATCGCAGGAAGTTGCCGAGCCCCACGGCGCTGCCCGTCACCGCTAGGATGACGCCCATCCGCGAACCCCACGCTTCCTTGCTGCCGTTCTCTCCGTTCATGCCAGTTCCTCTTCAGCGAGCTCCACTGCTTTGCTTCTACCGTTGGCCAGCAAAACATACCAGCGGCGGGCGGTGTCTAATGTGATGATGATCGTCAACGTCAGCATGATGGAGGCCAGAACGCAGGCCAGCTTCAACAAGAACCGTTGCGTCGGGTCAGACTCCGGTTTTTGCCACCACATTAGAATGCTTTGCACGCCGGCGGTGAAGGTGGTCGTCATGGCGAACACAAAGGGGATGCCGGTGCAAAGGGCATATTTCCGCTTGGGGGCGTGTTGCAGCAGATACGTCGTGCCGACGGCCAAGGCAATCGTGGCGAGCAATTGGTTGGCGATGCCGAGCATGCGCCAAAGCGTGTCGAGGTTGCCGATATAGAGCAAACCGCCCCAAAGGGCGCAAACCACGATGCTCATCGTAACGTTCAAGGCCCAGTTGGGATGATTTCCGAGTTCGTACTTCGGATTGAACTGCGACAGAGTTTCTTGGAAGACGAACCGGGCCACGCGCGTGCCGGTTTCGAGCAACGTCATGATAAACAACGCCTCGAACATGATGATGAAGTGATACCAATAGGCCATCAATTCCTTCATCATCGGCAGGCTGGAAAACACCTTGGCCATGCCCACGGCCAGCGTCACGGCGCCGCCGGTGCGTCCGACGAGCTTTTCTTCGACGCCCGCTTCCAACGCGGGCAGTTCCTTGGGCGATAGATCCCAGTTGTGTTGCTGTTTGGCGTTCACGACCATCGCGTCGTACTTGGCCACTTCGGCAGGCGTGGATTCGGGCGTGTTGATGCGGAAATAGTCGCCAGGCTCCAAGGCACAGGCGGCCACCAGGGCCGTAAGGGCCACGAAACCTTCGAGAATCATCGCGCCGTAACCGATCGGCAGCATATTCGATTCCTTGTTGATCATTTTTGGTGTGGTGCCGGAAGCGATCAGAGCATGGAACCCGGAAAGCGCGCCGCACATGATCACAATGCACACGAAAGGCCAAACGGTGCCAGAGACCACCGGCCCGCCGCCCGCGAGAAACGGCGTAACGGCCGGCATTTTCAGGTCGGGCTGGGCCACAAAGATTCCCACGGCCAAAACGATGATGACGCCGATCTTCATGTACGAGCTAAGATAATCGCGTGGGCACATCAACACCCAAACCGGCAAGATCGAGGCAATCGCCGCGTAGGCCGGCAGCATGATCGACAACGATTTTTCGCTGAAGATCAGGTAGTGGCCCAGGGCCGAATCGGCAAATGGTTTGCCCAGAAAAACGCCCAGCATGACGATCGTGACGCCCACGATCGAGGCTTCGGCAATTTTACCGGGGCGAATCTTATACATCCACGCGCCCGTCAACAATGCGGCGGGAATCGTGGTGATGATTGTAAACATACCCCAGGGGCTATGTCCTAGCGCCTTGACGACCACAATGGCCACGCTCGCCAGTACCGCAATGACAATGAACAGCGTGGCCACGGCCGTCGTGGCGCCGGCCACGGGACCGATGGTGTTTCGGGCAATTTTCGGCAGCGTCAGGCCGTTGTTGCGAACCGAGGCCACAAGGACCACGAAGTCGTGTACGCCGCCTGCCAGACATGCTCCGATGATGATCCACGAAAAACCGGGAAAGTATCCCCACTGCGACGCCAACACCGGGCCGATCAGTGGGCCGGGGCCGGCAATGGCCGCAAAGTGATGGCCAAACAAGACGAGTCCCTTGGTCGGATGATAATCGACGCCGTCGCGAAGCCGATGGGCCGGCGTGATATGGTTGTCGTTGAGCATGGCCACTTTCGTAGCCAAAAAAGCCCCATAAAAACGATAGGAAACCAAAAACGCCGCCAAAGCGGTGACGACAAGCCAAATTGAATTCATTTTAGGGGGAATCCTGCAAATGTTGCTGTCATTACTATCATATTACTTTAGGGGGAATTCAGCAACCAGACTTTCCCCAATGGACGCCCACGGTGAACGCGCTATAATGTTTCTGATAGCTAGGTAGAAACTAAAATGGGTGCCACGGCCACGCTTGGCCTGGGTATATGGAAAACGTGAATAAAACACTCTATGCCTGCTTTCACTGGCAGCTTAGGGCTGTTTGGGAAAACTAAAGGAGTCTTTCGTGCCTGAAAAAGTCATCATTATCGGTAGCGGACCCGCTGGTTGGGCCTCGGCGATTTACACGGCCCGGGCTGCTTTGAAGCCCGTCTTGTTCGAGGGGGCCATTACCGAGGAGAATCGATTGGCAGGCACGCTACCCTTGGGGCAGTTGGCCCTCACGACCGAGATCGAGAACTATCCCGGTTATCCCGCCGGAGACTTGACAGCCTTTCTCGAAAGTGCGCTGCCCGAGGACAAACGCCGTTTCATGGCCCCGCACAACCGCGAGGGCGTCAGCGGGCCGGAACTGATGGAGCTGATGCGCCAGCAGGCCCAAAACTTCGGCACCCGAACCATTACGGAAGATATCGTCGATGTGGATTTTTCGGCCCAGCCTTTCCGCCTCACTGCTTCCGACGGCAATGTCTACGAGTCGCATACAGTGATCGTGGCCACGGGCGCGAAGGCGAATTACCTTGGGTTACCTTCGGAAGAGCAGTATAAAAACCGCGGCGTCAGTGCGTGTGCCGTGTGCGACGGCGCGTTGCCGCGGTTCCGCAACAAGCCGCTGGCCGTATTCGGCGGCGGCGATTCGGCCGTCGAAGAGGCCGACTATCTCACCAAGTTTGCGAGCAAGGTGTATTTGGTGCATCGCCGCAACGAGCTTCGCGCGTCGAAGATCATGGCCGAACGCGCCATGAACCATCCGAAAATCGAGATACTATGGAGCCGAACGCTGCTCGAAGTTTTAGGCAACGACAAGGACGGCGTAACCGGCGTCCGGCTTGCCAGCACGGCGGGCGAGCCGGAGTTGGTTAAAGACGTGACCGGCGTATTCATGGCGATTGGCCACACGCCGAACACGGCCTTCCTGAAAGGCCGGCTTGAGCTGACCGAAAAGAAATACATCAAATGGACGACGCCTGCGCGGACCTACACGAGCGTGGACGGCGTTTTTGCGGCCGGCGACGTGGCGGACGACTATTACCGCCAAGCCATCACCGCCGCCGGCAGCGGCTGCATGGCCGCGCTGGATGCCGAACGCTGGCTCGCCGCCAAGGGGCTGTGAGGAATGTAGCAGGGATGAAGGTGGGGCATCCCATTTGTCATTCCATTGACGTGAGTGTGAATCACAGCTATACTTCCAACAGGGGAGTGGGTTGCGGCTTTGTTTTCCTTCGTTTCTGGAATCTATGCTGGAAGTATACGATGAAAACGATCAACGTGGACAACATTCCGGAACCGATTGTTCGTGCAATGGAAACGGTGGTTGAGACATTGCGGCAACAATTTCACGATACGGAAAAGCCGCGTCATCCGATTGAATTGCCTGTTTGGTCGGGCAAAGTCATCGGGAATCTGAGCCGAACCGAGGTCTATCAAGATGTCGGATGACCTCGCATTGGTTGACACTAACATCTTGGTATACGCACTATACCAGGAATCTGAGCATCACGAGCCTTGTCGGCAATTGCTCGACCAAGCACAGACTGGGCGGATTAGTCTTTGCACAGGGGCACAAAATCTCTCCGAGTTCTATGCCATCGTAACCGATCCTCGCCGCACAACCATTCCACACGAGCCAGCCGAGGCGATGGGTGTTATTGGATGCATATTGGAAATGCCGGGGATGACGCTCTTGCCAACGCCGAGCGATGTCGTCCAACGATGGATGGCATTAGTTCAACGGAATCCCATGAAACGTGGTGCGATTTTCGATCTTCAGTTAATTGCCACCATGCTTGGCAACGGCGTGCGAAAAATTTATACGTTCAATCGCTCAGATTTTGATCTGTTCGAAGAAATTGAAGTTCTCGTACCCTGACACGGCTTTCCCTCCGTTGCCTTTCTTCTCTCTCGGTTTCTCTCGGGCACTATTCCTCATCTCCGAGAGAACCGCCAGCCTCTTCTGCAGCAGACTCCACGGTATGTTCGACAAAATCAAAATCCTCATCAGACATATTGATACTTTCTCGATATTGAAGTGCCTCGGGTTCAGCATGGTACTCCACTTCGCCATGTTGCGACTCCACGACCGTTCGTATCGAGTCGAAATTCACACGGAAAAACTCCTTTCGGAAATTGACCTTGTTCACCCGTTGTTTGTGCAACTCCCGATGTAACGCATTTTCGAGTGCAGGGGCATCGTCGCATGAAATCATCATGTGAACGTCAAACGGAAACGGCACGGAGGCATCGCCAAGCTCGCGAACCCTGTCTTGCGGTTCAAGCCTTCGTGTCATGCCGATTTTATACATACCCTCACCAAAGGAACCAATGTTGGAAAGTACATAGACGTGTCCCGCCTTTGTCAACTGAGCCTGTGAAATTGCCCGTTGTGATTTCTCCTCTGCTTCCTTCAGTCGGGATTTGAGAAGCTCAACCTCGGCGCTATGTTCGTCATGGGTTTCTTTGAGGGCTTTTTCAAGAGCAGCTTGAATGGCTGCCTTTTCGCGTTCTGCATCTTTGATTTGCTTATCCATCTCTCGGGCCAATTTTTCCTCGTCCCGAATTTGTGCCTTGATGCGGGCCTGCTCCTGTCGAGCAAATTCATCTTTCACGGCTTGCTCGAAATCCTTTTGTAGGTTTTGGACAAGTTCCGACTCTTGTGTCTCGGGCACATCGAAACCAATAGACCGGCAAGCCCCAATTATATTTAACAGCCGTTGCTTGCAAGTGGAGAAGTTGTTTGTGTTCAACTTGTCACCGATCCACGAAACGTTTTCTTTCAGATATCGTCCAGCCAGCTCATTGGCCTTGCCGTTGATTTCATCCTGTCGTTGGGCAAGAATGGCGTGGTCGCGTTCCATTTTCTTCAATTGAACAGACAGATTAAAGCAATCCTGCTTCAATCCGCCGTTTTCTCGCACAAGATCGTCGTATTTTATCTTCTGGGCCTCGAAAGCTTTAGTTGTCTCATTGAATTGGGATTGTTTTTCGATGAGTTCTCTTGCTCGTTGACCAAGATCAACCGAT
>CAZNMP010000030.1:0-13214 GCA_964573875.1 uncultured Planctomycetaceae bacterium
TCTTGTCGACCTACATTGGGTCGGCGTCCGGGTTTTCATTTGTTACCGCGCAAACGTCATTAAAAGGCCGCCAAGGCGTCGGCTTCGTCGTCTTTGATGTCGAAGAGACGATTCAGCTTGGTGATGGCGAACACTTCGTAGATTTCCGGTCGGATATTGGAGAGTTTCAAAGCGCCGCCATGCGCTTTCATTTTTTTATCCAGGGTAATCAGCTTGCCTAAGGCCGCACTGGAGAGGAAATCGACCGACGAGAAGTTCAACAGCAACTTATCGCGATTGTCAACCTCGACCAGTTGGAACAATTCTTGCCCGAGCTGCTGGATGTTGATGTCTTCAACAATTTTGCGGTCGCGGAAACGGACTACGGTCACGTCGCCAACGTCGGTGACATCCAAGCGTCGATATGCCGTCATTCAGGACTCCTTTGGCGGCGTCCATGGTTGCAAAATCTCTTAGGCGGAGCCGCTTTGTTTAATCTTATGCCTAGAAAGTATGGGTGGTCAAGGGGACGCAGTGGTTGTGTTTTGGCACCATTCATGTGGTCGGGAAGCATCGTTTTGCGGAATGCAGCTAAGATCGCAAAGTCTGGCGTGGTTTGCAAGTCCTTTTGTAATAATGGGTTAAGTTGTGTTGAGGTGGTCTCCGTCAGCCAGGGCATGTGATTTGCCTAGTGATGGTTAGATGTTCTTTGATGACCCACATCCGTATTTTTCGTAGGTGTTTTCTCGACACATGAGAAAAATCCTTTGGGTTCGCCTAGTTTGTTGGATGGTTTTGGCTGCCTGGACAGGCTCGTTTGCACGGGCCGCCGCGCCGGTCTCCTCGGTTGCTACGGCGGCTGATGCGTCGATAACCGTTCAATTGTCCAGCGGGCGGACATTTGCGGCGACGCTGGATAGGCGGACGGACGCTGAGCGACTTTGGCTGCGATTCGGAGAGGGTAGAATTGAGATTTTGCGGCCCGTGGATTGGGGCTGCGTCGTTGCGGTAGCGGCAGCCGGGCATGAGCTTTCGGGCGTTGAGTTTCGCCAAGCGGTTGAACAGGTTCGGAAAGAAATGCCGGTGCAGGCTTCGTCGAATGAGGCGAAAACGAATATCGTGATGGTTGGGGCTGTAGAAACAGAGCAGCCGGAGGTTTTGAGCCGTGCGAGTGAAGTTGCCGAGGGCGACTCGCGACGAGTGGTGACGTTGGCTATTGATGCACGAATGGCCAACTGGGACGAGACTGCCGAGGCCGATGGGCTACTGGTTCGGATTTATCCGCTTGATGCTCAGGGAATGGTCGTGCCTGTGCGCGGGACGTTGAGCGTGGATCTGAAGGCCGAGCAGAACGGCTTGAATCATGTAGCACAACCATTTATCGAGATCGGCCGATGGTCGGAGATGGTGCGGCCGACGGATTTCGGCGTAGGCGGCGCGATCTATCCGCTGCGATTCCAGGGCATTCACCCCGAGTATGAACGTTCGATCCGGCCGATTGGTTCCGTCTCCGCGTGTCTGACCGTGCCGGGGCAGGGGACGTTCAAGGCGACGGCCGATTCGGTTTCGTTGCGATCTAAATGAATTCGGCCTGATCCATTTATCGAGCCGGAGCGCGGGCTGGTGATGGTTTATATGGTGCAGCACGCGGGCTATCCGGGCAACGACGGTGGGAAGATTTTGCCGGATTTCAGAAAAGCGGTGATGGATGCGTTTGGGAAGTAGAAACCCAGCATGTAGTGGGTTGACGCATTGCGGCTTGGGGGGTAGACTTGGTTGTGTCAATCCGGTTGGATGAGGATACAGCTACGGCGACATTTTTTGAGTTTTTTTATTGGCCGGCTTCACCCGTCGGCGAATTGGGATAAATCCGTGGGCGAATTGTTTATGATTACAACAGCCCCCATTACTATTCAGGTGAGTGAAGAGGCGGCAAAAGCTTTTGCTCAGGTTTCGCCCGAGGAAAAGCAAAAGATTCAGTTGCTTCTCGATCTTCGTTTGCGGGATTTAACGGGTTCGTCGCGCAAATCTCTGGGATCGCTCATGGATGAGATTGGATCCAAGGCGGAAACTCGTGGACTGACTCCGACCATTTTGGAATCGTTGCTAGAAAATGACTGAGCTTCGGACGGTGTGGGACACCAACGCGGTCATCAGTGCAATGCTTTTGCCCTCCTCGGTATCACGCAAGGCTTTTGATCTGGCGTCGGAGCATGGGCGATTCTTGCTTTCCGCTGCGGTCATTCAAGAGATTGATGAGGTTCTGCGTCGGCCGCGGTTCGACAAGTATCTGGCGGAAGAAGATCGCATCGAGTTCTTGGCGGCATTTATTTTGCAGTCTGAACTAGTGAATGTGACGGATTCCATGTCGGTTTGTCGGGATCCACAGGACGACAAGTTTTTGGAATTGGCCATCTCGGGCCGTGCGACACACGTCATCACGGGTGATGCAGATCTTCTCGTGCTTCATCCATTCCGTGGCATTGCGATCGTCTCGCCTGGTACATTTATGACATTGATGTGAGAACAAGAGGCGTTAAGCATGGCCAAGCCGCCGTCGAGCGAGTCCTCATCCGGTCCGATTATTTTCATGCTGTTGTTGGCCATCGCGGTTGGTTTGATGGCGATGTTCATGGCGGGAGATGAGTATGGCGGCGATGGCGTGTTGGCGGTTTTGCTGATCGTTTTCGTGTGCGCGGTTGTAAGCGGTGGATGGATATACTGCTACCACAGCAATGCGCCGATGATTCTTCTGATTGCTTTTCTGACGCAATGCGGCGGATGCCTGATGACGTTTCAACCGTTATCATGTTACTTCGTTAGAGCATCGGCCTTTGATATGCACTGCTGTAACCGGCTTCGCCAGATTGGATTAGCGCTCAGGACATATCACGACCGATTCGGAAGTTTTCCGCCGGCGTATCTTGCCGATGCTCATGGCAAACCAACGCACAGTTGGCGTACGTTAATCTTGCCTTATATGGAAGGGGATCATTTATATCGACGCACGGCGTTTGGTGAGCCATGGAATGGTCCTCAGAATCAGCACTTGGTTGAGACAGATCTGACGGTATTTCAGGATCCGTTGAGGAATAGCCGGCGGATGCCGCGATCGACAAACTATGTCGCAGTGGTTGGGCCGCATACGGCTTGGCCGGGGGCGAAAGGGAGCAAATTAGCGGATTTCAAGGATGGGCCGGAGAATACGATCTTACTGGTGGAAATTGCTGATTCCAATATCCATTGGGCTGAACCACGGGATTTGACGGTGGCGAAATTCGTGCCGAAGATCAATGCGGATTTTCGTTGGTCGCCTTCCAGCCGACATCACTCGGGTGGGATTCGGGGAGTGAATGTGTTGTTTGCCGATGGTTCTATACGGTATTTGCCGGAGGGGCTGGCTCCCGAACTATTGCAAGCGTTGTTGACGCCGGACGGCGGAGAGAAGGTTACTGGGGAGGAGTGCGAGGCGGTGTTTCCGCCAGATCCTATGTAACACGAGGGTATTAGGAAAAGAATTCCCACTGGCCGACGGCATCAAAGGCGTTGGGGATGTGGTCGATCGTGGGAGAGCGACTGTCTTCGGGCCAGGTGATGGCGACGACGTCGAAGCGGGCGGGGCAGTTTAGGAGTTGGTGACGTTTGAGGAACGTGACGGCCAGTCGCGTGAGGCGACGTTGCTTTTGCTGGTCCACGGCTTCTTCGGGACGGCCGATGTCGGCGGATTGCCGGGTTTTGACCTCGACAAAGACGATGGTTTTGCGGTCGAGCATCACGAGATCGAGTTCGCCGGGACCGGAGCGGTCGCCTCGGGCGAGAATTTTATAGCCTTGGCGACGCAGATAGCGAGCGGCGGCATCTTCGCCTCGCTGTCCGAGAGTTTTTCTTGGGAATAGACGGTCAAACCACTGGGCGATGGTTTTTCTTGGAAATAGGCGGTCAAGCGATTGGAGGATATTTTTCTTGGGAAAGAAGCGTTGGAGACCGTCGGAAATGATCTGCCGGAGAGTCATCGGAGATCAGACCGCTTGAGGATTGGGAATAAAAAAGGGGGCTCTTGGCCCCCGGAAATTTTCCTGCAAATCCGCACACATTCCGGGAGCTGTTAGCTCCCGGCTATCGTCCTTGCAGAGTCTGTTTGTCTTCGGCCAAAAAACAACCGATTAGCACTCCGTACCGCCCTCACCCCCAGCCCCTCTCCCGCGAGCGGGCGAGGGGAGTTCTTGTCTTCTCATCCTCCTGCACACGGGCGAGGGGAGCAGGAAAGGCACCAATCATCTTCGATGAAAGGCACTCTGCGACGGAAGCTATTTCTTGTCGGCGGAGGTGCGGCGCTCTTTGAGGCGGACGGCCTTGCCGGTGCGATCGCGGAGATAGTAGAGCTTTGCGCGGCGGGTGACGCCGGAACGCTTCACTTCGACCTTGGCGATACGCGGCGAGTTGAGCGGGAACTTGCGTTCGACGCCTTCGCCCTGCACGATGCGGCGGACGGTGAACGTGGCACGCGAGCCGGAGCCGGCGCGGGCGATCACTAGGCCGTTGAAAATCTGGATGCGTTCTTTTTCGCCTTCCAGAATACGGCAGTGGACGTCGACGGTGTCGCCGACTTCGAACTGCGGGACTTCGGGCTTCAAGCTGGCCTGTTCGACCTGCAAGAGTATTTGTGCGTTCATAAAAGTTCCTTTCGTGAATCTCTGTATCCGCGGAGTGCGTGGAACACGCTGCCGCGGACGAACAATGGCGCGTTTTGCGCGCCCTAGATGTATTAGTCTTCGAGTAAATCCTTGCGCCGTTCCATGGTTCGGAGGCGGCTATTTTCTTCGCGCCAGCGTGCGATTTCTTCGTGGTTCCCGTTCAGCAGGACGGCCGGGGCTTCGAGGCCGCGGTATTCGCGCGGGCGGGTGTATTGGTCGCATTCGAGCCACCGGCGGTTGCCGGAGAAGGAATCGTAAACGCTGCTGTCTTCGTCTCCTAAAACGCCCGGCACAAGCCGGATGGTTGCATCAATAATGGTCATGGCGGCGACTTCGCCCCCGTTGAGGACGTAATCGCCTATCGAAATTTCGTCGGGTTCGAGGAGTACTCGAATCCGGTGATCAAAACCTTCGTACCGGCCGCATAAGAGGATCAACCTCTTGTAGCGAGCCAATTCCTCGACGGTCGGCTGGTCGAGTCGTCGTCCTTGCGGAGTGAGCATGACCAGATGGCCGACATCCGGGGTTTGGCTCCGCACGGCTTCGACGCATTCGACGACGGGCTCGACTTTCATCACCATGCCGGGCCCGCCCCCGAAGGGGCGATCATCAACCGTATTATGTTTTCCGTGGGACCAGTCGCGTATGTTGTGCAGATGCACATCGACCAATCCTGTCTGAATCGCCTTGTTCAACAGACTTTGGCCCAGGTATCCCTGGAAGATATCGGGAAAAAGGGTCAAGATGTCGAAGCGCATTTGCGGCGATCAGCTATTTTCCTCGGGTGCGGCGGCTTGTTCGGGCGCGGCGACCTGTTCGGGCGCGGCGGCTTCGGCCGGTTGCTCAGCCTTGGTCGGGCGTTCGCCCTTGGCCGGTTTTTGGGGCTTGGCCGGCCGCGGCATGTTCGTAGGCGGCTCGGGACGACGGCGGCTTACGGCCAATCGTTCGAGCGCGGCCTGCTGGGCCGCCAAGTGCGTACCGTTCACTCCGTACTTTTTAATCAAGACAGAGACGGTATCGGACGGTTGTGCGCCGACGCCCAACCAATAGTTGATCCGCTCGCCGAGCAAGAGAGCTCGGGCGTCGGTCTCGGGGACCAGCGGGTCGTAGGTGCCCAATTCTTCCAAGACGCGACCGTCGCGGGGTTTGCGAATGTCCATGGCACAAATCCGATAGTAGGGCCGATGTTTACGGCCGAACTGCTTCATCCGAATGCGTACTGACACGCGTTCCTCCTTAAAAGGGTACTAGTAGTTTTTCAGTTATCAGTTTTCAGTTATTAGCTATGAGCTAAAGGGCTTCGTTATTTGTCTTTACGTTGATCGCGTTTTTTGCGGCGTAGTTCGCGTTCGCGTTCTTTCTTAAGTTTGGCTTTTTCGGCCGATGTGAGCCGTTTGCCGGTGCTGCCTTTTTGCTTGGCCAGGGCTGCTGCGGGGTTCATCATGCCGCTTTGGGTAAGCTCTTGCATGGCTCGCATTTTATCGCGTGCGCCCATGGTGGCCATTTTTTTCATGATGTCGGCCATGCCGTCGAACTGTTTGACGAGTTCGTTGACTTCATGGGCCTCGACGCCGGCCCCGGCGGCGATGCGGCGGCGGCGGCTTTGATCGACCACCTTCGAGGGATTGCGGCGTTCGTCGGGCGTCATCGAGTCGATAATGCCGACGAGGCGACGCATGTCTTTATCGGCATCCACATTGCCGAGCATTTCGGCCATGCCGCCCATGCCGGGCAACATGCCGAGGATTTTGTTGAGCGGCCCGAGTTTCTTTGTCTGGCCGAGCATCTTTTTGAAGTCGTCGAGCGTGAATTCGCCCTTGCGAAGGCGAGCTTCCTGCTTCTGCATCTCCTCTTGGTCGAATTTTTGCTGTGCCTGTTCGACCAGGGAGAGGACGTCGCCCATGCCGAGGATTCGGCCGGCCATGCGGTCGGGATAGAATTCTTCGAGGGCGTCGAGATGCTCGCCGGTGCCGATGAACTTGATCGGGACGCCGGTGATGGCTTTGACCGACAGGGCAGCGCCGCCGCGGGCGTCGCCGTCGAGTTTGGTCATGATGACGCCGTCGAGTTCCAACGCTTCGTTGAACGCCTTGGCGCTGTTGACGGCGTCTTGGCCGGTCATGGCGTCGACGACCAGATAGACCTGATCGGGACTGACGCGGCGGTCGATCATCGAAAGCTGCTGCATCAACTCGGCATCGACGTGCAAGCGGCCGGCGGTGTCGAGGATGACGACGTCGGCGCCGGATTCGCGGGCCTGGCGGACGGCGGCGTGGCAGAGGGCCACGGGATCCGTCGCGTTAAGATCGGCATGAACCGGGATGCCGAGTTGTTGGCCGAGCACCTGCAATTGCTGGATAGCGGCGGGGCGTTGCAAGTCGGCTGCGACGAGCATGGGTTTTCGACCGCGAATTTGGATCGAACGACCGAGCTTGCCGCAGGTGGTTGTTTTGCCGGAGCCTTGAAGTCCGCAAAGCATCAAGACGGAAACGTCGCCCCGCAGGTGGAGCGAGTGATCGACGGGGCCCATCAAGTTGATGAGTTCTTGATGGACGATGGAGACGAGTTGTTTTGTGGGGTCGAGCGATTTGAGGACCGTTTCCCCGACGGCTTGTTCACTGACGCGGCCCATGAAGTCCTTGACGACGGGCAGGCTGACGTCGGCTTCCAGGAGGGCCCTTTGGACCATCTGGAGACCTTCGCGCATATTGGCCTCGGTGAGCTTTCCACGACCGCGGAAAGCGCGCAAGGCCGAACTCAGGTTTTCCTGCAAGGACTCAAACATAATGCCATAGATAGGATCGGTTCAAAGTAATCCCATATAGTAACGGAGAACATACTACTTTGGCAATGCGGTTCTGAAGAACATTTTGGGGGAACTTTGGGGAAGCGGCCAAAAAATCGCCTTGCGTCCCCCCTTTGTTGTGGGTGGACGGTTTGGATTGACGGTACTAAGATTCCAATAGCAGGGGGGCTTGAGACCGCCAGCGTGTTTTTTAGCGGTCCAAGATCCCTGGCGTTATTCGGGGACGAAAGAAGTTTCCCGAAGAAAAGTCGGGAAGCACGGCAGCCCACCCGAAGTTGGGGCACGCAGCAGATCTTTCTCCAAGATGGGAGTTTGTTCGTTGGGAAAGGATCTGCATCTTTTCGGCTGGCTGCCGAACGGTGTGTGTGAGAAAGGTTGAGTTGTCTACCGAATAATCGTCTTGGATCGGCTCCCCTGACTTTGTTATGTAAGGGAGGCGTGAGGGGTCGGAGGTTGTGATTGCCTGTCGTCCTTTCGCTTGATTGATTGTTAAGAAGCAATGCAGCCTCCGACCCTGAGGGCCTAGGAAGGCGTCAGCAAAAAAAGGATTTTTTCTTTTGTTTTCTCTTCGGTTTTTTTCGTGCAAGACGTCTGTGACGTGCAACCGGGAAGAGAGAGCCCCTTGGATTTAAAAAACGTGAAATACCGAAGTTGACACGTTTTGTATTTGGATCTAGATTTTTGCGGAAGATTCTACCATATCAACATTTATTGATGTCCAGCGAAGCAATGCAGCAGTAATTAAACGGTCTTCCCAAGTAGATTGGCCGGCCGATTTGTAGGTCGGTTTAGCTGTGTTCCTTATCTGATCGTCAATTCAAACTAGGGAGTTGCATCCGAGATGCGCAAATTCACCCTATTCGCCGGTTTTGTGGTTTGTACCGCTTTTGCCGTCTCATCAAGTTTTGGGCAAGATTGGGCCCGAAACATGTTCAAGATTACCGAACACGATTTCGGCTCGGTGGCTCGGAGTGCCAAGGCAGAGTACCGGTTTGTGTTTGAGAACCTTTACATGGAAGACATTCACGTGGCCGGCGTCCGGACCAGTTGCGGTTGCACGACACCGTCGATTGAGAACGAGACGCTGAAGACCTACGATAAAGGCTCGATTTTGGCCCATTTCAACACGGATACCTTTTTGGGCCAGCGTGGCGCGACCTTGACGGTGACCATCGATCGGCCTTTTTATGCTGAAGTGCAACTGCACGTGAAGGGCTTTATCCGGGGCGACGTGGTCGTGGAACCGGGCAGCGTGCAGGTTGGTTCGATCGATCAGGGCATGGGCGCGGATCAGACGGTGACGATCAATTATGCCGGTCGTAGCGATTGGCAAATCACGGAGGTGAAGAGTTCGAATTCGTATATTTCGGCCAAGGTGGTGGAGACAGGGCGTAACTATGGCCAAGTATCGTATGCCTTGCAGGTCCATGTGGACCCGACGGCCCCGGCCGGCTATTTGAACGACCATTTGATGCTTGTGACGAACGACGAGGCCGGTCAGCAGGTTCCGGTGCTGGTCGAGGGTCGCGTTATGCCCGGCATCACGGTGAGCCCCACGGCGTTGTTCATGGGCGTGGTTCAACCGGGTCAGCAAGTGACCAAGCAGCTTGTGGTGAAGAGCAAGAAGCCGTTTAAGATTTTGGGCGTCACTTGCGAAGACAAGTCGTTCAAATTCGACACTTCGAAGGAAACAACCGCTAAAGAACTGCATCTGGTGCCGGTTACGTTTACGGCCGGCGTGGATGCGGGCAAAGTGATGAAGACCATTAAGATCGAGACCGATCAGGGTTCGATGACGCCGGAATTGGCGGCGTATGCCGTTGTGGCGGCCCATTAAACTGGACTCATAAACATTTAACAGCATGCAACACGGCGGGTTTGGCGTTATGCCGGCCCGCCTGTTTTATTTCTTGGGGGGGTCGCCAAAGGCAGGAATCGAGAGAAAAATTGGACAGGTTGCAAGATTCGGAGCGGAGAGGAAACAATCTGGTAGACAGCTTTTTGGCAAGGGTCGCCTTCCCGGTCGGGGGGCTTGGTGCAGACGTCTCGCCTGTGCAATGCAGCCGAGGCGGCTGCACCATCATAAGCATGGAAGAATCTTTGGGAACAACTAAGTATTGGTTTATTTCTGGCAAAAAAAGGAGAGCGGCAATGTCGCGGAAATTGGTTAAACGTTGTGTATGGTTGAGTGGAATCGTCGGCGTGCTGGTCGTGTTCGGCGCGTTGACGGGGGCTACGGCTTCGATTTATCAGTTGGTTGCGGGGGATACATCCAGCACGGCCTGGTATGCGGATAATTCCGCACCTCAGGCAACCGCACATCCGGTAACAGCGCAGCAGGCGCCCGATCCCACGGCGCGAAATGCGGCGGCTTCGCTGTCGAAGGCGTTTCGTGAGGCGGCCAGTCGCGTGTCGCCGTCGGTTGTGATGATTACGAATACGCCGGCGGTCGTTCAGCGGATGCAGGAGCGAAAGCTTCGTCCGAACAATGATGACGAAGAAGATGAAGTGCCGTTTGGTTTCAAGGGCACGCCGTTCGGCGACATGTTCAAGAATCCGGAGTTCCGTCACTTCTTCAAGGAGCTTCCTCAGATGCCCGACATGCCGGGCCGGGGGCGCATTGGAGCGGGTTCCGGCGTGATCGTCGATCCTGACGGAACGATTCTGACGAACAACCACGTGGTTGCCGGCGGAGGCAACATCACGGTTCGTTTGGCCGACGGCCGCGAGTTCAAGGCGGTCGATATCAAGACCGACCCGAAGACCGACTTGGCGGTTCTGCACATCAAGGACGCGGGCAAGTTGCCTGCGGCCAAATTGGGCGACAGCGACAAGGTCGAGGTTGGTGATTGGGTTTTGGCCTTGGGCGAGCCGTTTGGACTTGAAGGCACCGTGACGGCGGGCATTGTGAGCGCGAAAGGACGCGGCATTGGCATCACGGCTCGCGAGGATTTCATTCAGACCGACGCGGCCATTAACCCCGGCAACAGCGGCGGACCGTTGGTGAATATCGACGGCGAGGTGATCGGCATCAATACGGCGATTTCCTCGAATACCGGCGGCTACCAGGGCGTTGGTTTCGCGATTCCGATCGACTTGGCCAAGTGGGTCGGCGGTCAATTGGTGAAGAGCGGCAAAGTGAATCGGGCCTATCTGGGCGTTGCGATTCAACCTGTTACGCAGTCGCTGGCCGAGCAGTTCAAGGTTAAGGTGCGCGAGGGCGTGCTGGTGACCGACATTCAGCCGAATACGCCTGCCGCGAAGGCGGAACTGAAGAGCGGCGACATCATCGTGGAGTTCGCCGGGAAGCCAGTGGCCAATCCTCGGCAATTGCAGGGGATCGTTGAGATGGTTCGGCCGGGCAGTACGCAGAAGCTTGCGATTATCCGCGACGGCAAGCGGATGACGTTGGACGTGGTTTGTGCCGAGCAACCGGCCAACTACGGAATGAATCAGGATGAGATTTCCGAATCCACCGGCAATGGCGAGACTTCCCGCTTCGAGAAGCTGGGCGTTCAGGTGGAGAATCTGACACCGCAGTTGGCCGAGAAACTTGGCATCAAAGCTGAACACGGCGTGGTGATCAGCGACGTGCAAGCGGGCAGCCCCGCGGCGATGGTGGGGCTGGCCTCGGGCATGGTGATTACACAGGTTGATCGGCAGCCGGTGAAATCGGTGGAAGAATTCCGCAAGGCGGTGGAAAGCAAGCCTTTGGAAAAGGGATTGCTGATGTTAGTGCAGTCGTCGAAAGGCAGTCGGTTCGTAGTGATTCGCGTCGAGGGGAAGTAACGAACTAACTTGTAGAACTATTGCACCCCGCACCTCCGGGGTTTGATGCGGCAAGATTCGCCCGAAGACCTTGCCCTCAAACGCCGGAGGTCTTTTTGTTTTTAAGTCGACGGATAGATTTTGTCATTCGAGAAGGAGAGGAACCAGTCGGATTGGGTGCCGAAGAGGGCGTTGGCGAGTTTGTCGGAGAAGACGGTGGCTTGCGAGCCGGTTTTGCGAAGGAACGTGTTGCCGTTGAGCCCGCCGGAACGGGTGCCTTGGAGATGGGCGATGCGTGTGGCGCGAGGGAGGGAACGGGTCCATTCTCTCATGATGTCGAGCAGGGCGTTATCCACGTTATCGTAACTGGTTGTGCCGCCGATGAGAATGTTGTTGCCTCCGCGGCCTTGTACTTGGTCGAGGCCTTGGCCGCCGATCAGCAGATTAGCGCCGAGACCGCCGGCCAGCAGGTCGTTTCCTGCACCGCCCACGAGCATATCGTTTCCAAGGCTTCCATAGATATAGTCGATGCCGTTGCCGCCATAGAGTCGATCGTTGCCCAGTCCGCCGAAGATGCGGTTGTATCCGCCGATATCACGAATGATGTCGGAGTTGATGCCGCCGATGAGTATGTCGTTTCCTGCCTCACCGTACAGAGTGTCACTGCCGACCGCGCCGTAGAGGGTGTCGTTTCCGCCGCCGCCCACGAGAGTATCATTTCCATCGTTGCCGTTGATGCGATCATTGCCGGTGCGTACATAGATGGAATCGTTTCCATCACCGCCCGAGATCAAGTCGTTTTCCGCGCCGGCGTCGATGACATCGTTGCCCGGACCGCCAAAGATGGTATCCTGGCCGCTTCGGGTCGTTACGCGGTCGTTGCCCTTTCCGCAATAAATGATCGAACTGTAGGTCATGCTTGCATCGAAAGTAATCGTGTCGTTGCCGTTCCAAGCATAGATATAGATATTGCCGATGTACTTATGTTTTGGGGCGCTATAGATTCTCGACCAACCCTGCATGGATGTTTGTATTTGAATGCGTCCCCCGGAGACTTGCTTGAAATAGAAGGTGTCGCTGGCGTTGGTGCCATAAACAGACAGATCGTATTTGTTCGCATCCGTAGCAGAGCGGGTAACGACAACGCCCGGGGCATCACGGGGGCCCAATTCTCCGGCAACAAGAATCCATTGCGTGTCGCCAATGAAACTCAGATCGCAATTGTAGTCGCTCCACAAATCACTGTCGTTAGGCATTGGGCTGAAGATGCTGAGGCCGTCGCCGACGATTTCCGTGCCGTGATAGGCCTCCAGTACACAAGATTGAACCATATTGATGACGGTCGTGGCGGCGGCGGCAACGGAGCTTGAAATTCCGCTAGTTGCGAGTATCTTGGTCATCATCTGAATGACGTCGTGACCAGGAAAGGCGGAATTGGTCTTCTCGATGTAATTATATCTGTAGGAGGCGTTTCGAGCGGCGGTAAAGGCGTTCCAATCTTTTTGGGTTCCGACGGTTACCATTATGTTGGCGAAATTCTCCAAGGCGCTGGATAGGCCGGAGGAGGAATTGCCGATCTTGGTTAGATCGATCGCTGCCAAGGTAGTCTTTTCGTTTTTTTTGTCTGTGTAGTAATCCCCATAGGCATCCACGATGCTCGTGGCGAGGGTTTGGGCGGTCATATTGGGATCGGCAACCAACTCGGAGAGGAAGCTGTAATCGTAACCGGTGCCGGGGATGGTCTCTTCGGAGGCAACCAACACATCGGCTTCGCTGCGGAATTGAGACGCGACTTCGACCATGCCCATCATGCAGGCGTCGAATGCCAGGAGATCGACGTGGCCGATGGTGTTCATGGCTTGCGTCACGTCCATCATGGAAAGTATGCTTTTGCTGGTGTCGTCGGAGCAGACGCCGGCAAAGCCCAAGCCATGGTCCCAGAAAATCAGGGCGTAGTGATCGGAGGA
>CAZNMP010000031.1:0-10751 GCA_964573875.1 uncultured Planctomycetaceae bacterium
GCAATGATTTTTACGCCGTGACGGTTACGGTTTCCTCGGTATGGTCGTTTTTATGCTCGGCGCGGGAGGTGTCGAGCGAAAGCTGGAGCGTGACGCTCCAGCGGCCGTCTTTATCGGCTTCGACCATCCAGTGCGGCATCACGACGACCGACTGATGGACCAATTCGAAGCCGCCTTCCGACTGGCTGACCGTTTCGATGGGGAAGGTCCAGAAATTCGTAGGCCGCGAGGTCTTCAAACCGACGTCGATCCCCAGCCATTCGTCGCTCAGGTTCAAGCCCAGGGCGCCGCTCAAATCGAGCTTCTCGCCAAGCTGCCCGAGGATGTTGCCGTCGATGTCGGAGAAGTTTCGGCCGTAGGCGTTCGAGGGCATTCCGGAGAAATTCATCTCAACGGCGAAATGCAACGGTTGGCCGACGGGCAGATTTTCCAGCAGGTAGGCGACTTGCATCGTCGAACTGCCGGCGTCCATCGTCAATCCCTTCGTGATTCGCACCGGCGCGCCGCAGGCGACGCCGTCGCGGGTCAATTGCACCTGAATGCGGTCGGGATTGCGGCGAATCTTCGCTTCATAAGCGCCATGCACGAAATCACCCCGTTGCGGGGCGGTGCCCATCGCCACGGCTTCCAAGGTCGCGTCGTTGTCGTAGAACAGATCCACAAGGCTCTTGCGCAGGTGATCGTCATACTGCAACCGCTGGTCCAAATTCGGTTGCTTGAATACGATCCGCTCGTGGATGCTGGCCACTTGGCCGTTTTGTCCATTATCGCCAGCCAATATCTTGCGGTGATACGCTTCGGGCCGGCGGGCCAAGGTGGCTAAAAGATTATGTTGGATGCGGCGCACATCAAGCTCGGTCATCTGGCCGCCGTGGCTGGGCGTTATCAGGGCCATCAACTTATCATTCGACAACCGCACTTCTTGCCGGGCGTCGAAATTGAAATCTTCGGCCGTGGCGTCGATCCACATTTCCGTCCGGCCGATCGCTCGATCCAGCAGGTTGTCGGCGGCGATCAAATGCTGATACACGGCATTGCGCAGATGCGGCAGATAGATGCCGCCGAAGGCCCCGTGCCAGTAGCTGCAATTGCACTGGCCGCGATAAAGCTCGGTCTTCGCCTGCTCAACCAATTCCATATTGACCGAATCGCCGGTGGCTGCCGCGTTCATCATTTCGTGCAGCCGACGGCTGACCATCATCATGCGCGAGTACATTTCGTCGGATTCGGGATATTTGACCTTGAAGTTGCGCCAGAAACCGCCGCGCACGAACGGCCGCAACGATTTCCACCGCGGATCGTCGTGCATCTCGTGGGCGATGCGTTCGTATTCGACGAGTTGTTCGGCGGGCAATGCCCATTCGGTCATCTCGCGGTAGCTGCAATCGGACAAGTAAATCTTGCCGACCGGCGGAACGTTGTCGAATGCCTCGGCCAGCGTGGTTACCTGGATCCAGTCCTTGTTCTGCACCAGGGCGTCAAAGAACCGGGTGAGCCAGCCATTTTCGTAAACGTGTTTCTTGGTTTCTGGCCACGTGCCGAATTTCTCGCCGTCGTCGCCGAAAACGGCCACGGCGTTTGGATGTTCCTCGGCCATTTGGGCCAGATGCTCGATTGTCTGCTGCGGCGCGGCAAACGGAATCGTGTAACGCAGCCGCTCGCTGCCGGGGAAGATCGACAAAACGCGCCCCTCGTCCTCGGTCAACAGATGGCCGGCGAGTTGCGATTCGGTCAATCCGGCGCACTTAAAATGGAAGTCGTCTAATACGGTGTATTCAATGCCTGCATCGACCAGGTCTTTCGTAAACGATTGCTCCCAAATGCGTTCGGGCGTCCAGAGTCCGCGAATCGTCGCGCCGAGACGGTTTTGAAGCCATCGGGTGTAGTTGCGGATTTGTCCGATGCGATCGCGCGAAGGAAGCATCGCCAAGATCGGCTCGAAATAGGCCCCGCCGATGATCTCGACCCGCCCTTGCTCGACCAACGCGGCCAGACGGTCTAAATACTCCGGTTGCCGGACGGCAAGCCATTCCATCAGCGAACCGCTGGTGTGCAGCGAAATCTTGAGGGATTCGTAGCGGCTAAAGACGTCCAGGAACGGACGATAGCTGTCGTCAAACGCCTGCTGGAAAACGTGATCAAAGTTGCCGATGGGTTGGTGGTTGTGCAGGGCCAGAATCAGGCGGATGCGGTTTGGCATAGTAAGTTCTTGCAACTCGTGGTGGGATGAAGGAAAGCGGGGACTTAGGGATTAGAGACTAGGGATTAGAGATTAGAAGTAACACGGCCAACATGGTTGACACGCAAAAGTCTAATCCCCAATCCCTAGCCCCTAATCCCTTCTCTTATCGAGAATACTTACCTCATCGGCAACCACGCCTCAGTTTATCCAGTCTGCCTGGACGGAATAGTTTGTGATTCCGCCGAGTCGACCTCGATTTCTCGCAAGAAACTGGCTGCTTGTTCGGGCGGGACCGCATTAATGTAGAACCCGGTACCCCACTCGAAGCCGGCAGTTTTCGTCAAACTCGGCATAATCTCTATATGCCAGTGATAATGTCCCAACTCTTGTGTGTCAAAGGGGGCTGTATGAATGATGTAATTATACGCAGGTTGGTCTAGTGCCGCTTCGACTTTGACAATCACTTGACGCATCACGCCTGACAGCTCGTCCACTTCGTTCTTCTGAATGTTCTCGAAGTGGCTCGAATGATTCTTCGGAAGGATCCAGGTCTCGAAGGGGAACCGGCTTGCGAAGGGACAGAACGCCACGAAGCCGGGCGTGTCGAGAACGATTCGTTTTTCCGAGGCCAGCTCTTGCTGAACCATGTCGCAATAAACGCAACGACCCCGATAATTGTAAAACTCCAACGAACCGGTCATTTCCTCCCAGACGTTAATCGGAACGATCGGCGTGACGATCAGTTGGCTATGGGAATGCTCCAACGAAGCGCCGGCGGCCGCGCCTACGTTCTTAAAGATCATGCCGTAGACCAGCCGCGGATCTTTTTTCAAATCCACCAGTCTGTCGCGATATACCCAAAACACTTCGCGCAATTGCTCTTCCGAGAGTTCGGAGGTGCTGACGATATGTTTGGGCGATTCGATGATGACCTCGTGGGCGCCGACGCCGCGCATCATGTCGTAGATGCCTTCGCCGCGTTTGTTGAGTTGGCCCTCGATTTCCAAAGCGGGAAACTTGTTAGGCACAACCCGAACGCGCCACCCTTCACGGTTGCGTTGCGAACCGGGCTTGCGATAAGCGATAATTTCGCCGGGCGTTTTATCTTCATTGCCTTCGCAGAACGGGCAGAATCGCCCCTTCTGCCGTTGCGGCGTGGAGTCGAAATCATGAGGCCGTTTAGCGCGGGAGCTGGCGATAATTACCCAACGCCCGACGATGGGATCTTTTCGAAGGTCTGGCATAACTAGGGATTAGGGATTAGGGATTAGGGATTAGAAGTGAGGGATTTGGAGATTTCGGGATTTTGGGATTTAGTACTTGAGTCACTGACCACCGGCCACTTTCCCTGACCCCTGACCTCGGACTCCTCTATTCACGCTTGCCACATAATAAGTTCGTAATCGGGCGAGGGAACGGTCGTTTCGATCGCTCCTTCGTGCGGTATGCGTTCTACCGGTTGATCTTCCTTGAGCAACTCGACGTAAAAATGAACGGGTTCATCTGTTTTGCGAGCCAGGCTGCGGAACGGTATGGCTAGTTCAAAGAGGATGTCGGCCGCCGCTTCGGCATGAGAGCCGGCCATAGTCGAACCTTTTCGCCACAAATGGACTTCCGATTGTTTGCGACTCGGATTGGTCACAACCAATTCGAACCCTTCCGGCTGGAGGAATACGATTCGCAGGGCGTCGATTTCGGCCAACTGTTCGCGGAACGGTCCGCCGCGCGAGTCCAACCGCAGCAGCAGCCGCTCGGGATCGAACCCGAAATAAAGGTCTGAAATCAATCCTTGTGTCACCATGCTCATGGTTCCGCGCGATCCGCCGCACACATAATGTCCGGCGTTGATCCACTCGAAGTAACTGCGGCGGCCGTCTACCTTGACGCTTAACAAGCCGGTCGGCTCGACATAGGTTTGGGCATGGTGATGTCCCTGGCTGATCGGTCGCGACAGCTCGGCCGGAGCCACTTCATCGAGAACGGTATAAACGTTTTGTAAATGTTTGCGGAACAAGCGATCAAACAGACCGTCTTGGGCGCTGCTGTGACTGTCGCCGAACCACCAAAACCAGTCGCTGCCCTCGGCGATGTAAAGTTCTTCCCATGCCTGGGCGATTTTGTCGGCCGGCTTCGACTTGCTCGCCGTCATTTGCAGCAGCCATTGGCGGGTCTCGTAGACGGCGTCCCAAGCACGGTTGCATTCGGGATGTCCGATCCAGATGCCGAAGTTGTGCTGGATCCAACTGCCGGGGAATAGGTGGCCGATCTTGTCGGTTGCCGGATGACGTGCGAGATAGTCGCCGATTCGCACCGGCTTGATCTTCGGATGTTTCACTACTTGGCGATAGATGCCGCGCAGGAAATCGACGCCGGCATTGGGATAATATTCCCAGCAGTTTTCGCCGTCGAGAATAATGCTCACCAGCGTGGGCCGATGTCCGGCATTGCCGCCGGTGGCGTTGCCGATCGCTTCCAGCTTGCCGATAAAATCGCCAACGGCGTGATCGGGCGAATAACGCTGGTAGTGGAAACCGATCTGGTCGCTCATGGCGTGATCACGGAAGACAAGCTGGAGCGATTTCCCTTGTTCTTCCACTCGCCAAGGACGATAAAGCATTTCCGGATTGCGCAGATAACCGTTGCCGTCGCGCGAGACCCAGCCGTCGGTCGAGCAAGAGAGAATCTCCTCATCGGTGCCGATCCATTGGATGCCGGCCTCGGCGATCAAGGGAATGACGTTTTGGCAGACCGAGCCTTCGGAAGGCCACATGCCGCGCGGCTTTTGGCCGAAAATTTTCTCGTGATATTCCACGGCGCGACGGATATGCTCCCGTGCATCCTCGGCATAGCCGTCGAGATGTTTGGGCAGCATGACGTTGGGCATCGCGCGGCGGGCCAAACGCTTGTCGCAGAGCAACGGCATGATCGGATGATAGAACGGCGTCGTGGTCAATTCCACCTGTCCCCGCTCCATCAGTTCGCGATGCAGCGGCGTCACTTGGCGCAGCAGTTCCATTTGCTTGTCTAAAAGCCACTGCTTTTCTTTTTCCGTCCAGCCGCGGCCCTTTGTCCTGAAATCGGCCAAGTCGGAGTCTATTTCAAACGCCAGCGGATGAATCCACACCATATTCGACCAGCATTGCAGGTCGATGATGTCTTTTTTGTTGAATCGCTTGCGGGCGCGTTCGGCCGTATCCACGCCCAGGCCGCGTTTATTATACAATTCATGGTAGCGCGGATACGGGCGGATCATCTGGTCGGGATGGACCATGAAGAAGTTGTCGAGCAGATAATTCATATCGTCATCGGTCAGCCCGTCGGCCGGCAGATGCGAAATCCGCTGATGCTGATCTTGATGGCCGCCCTCGGTATAGGAAGCCAACTGCTGCAACAGACTGGGCACCAGGTTGATCGTGGCGTGTAGTTCAGGCGCCTCTTTCAACAGCATGGCCATGCCCCAATAATCCTTGGTGCCGTGCAAACGGACCCAAGGCATCGGGTTTTCATGGGCAATGTCGTCGGGGTAATAAGGCTGATGCTGATGCCAAAAAAAAGCTAACGCGACTTCGTGCATGGCGATCCTTCACCGTGATGAGAAAAAATCCGTTCTTTCGCGGGGCGCATGAAATGCACCGACGAGAAGAACCACAATCCAATCGCAAGGGCGCGGTTCACGCACCCATTACGAGACCTAACTTGCTACAACGTTCCTTCGTTCCGTGGTCTTTTGATAAAGCGCGACGTATTCCTTGGCGCTGCGGGCCCAGGACCAATCCTGCCTCATGCCGACGGCCATCAATTGTTTCCAAACGTCGGGCCGGCGGTAAACATCGCAAGCCAATCGCAACGTATCGCTCAGGGCGAGCGTGCTGTAGTCTTGGAACACGAACCCGTTGGCTGACGGATGCGGGGATGTCGGGTCGTAGCCCGTGATCGTGTCGGCCAGTCCGCCTGTGGAGCGTACCAAAGGCACGGTGCCGTATTTCAGACTATAAAGCTGGTTGAGGCCGCAGGGCTCGAAACGGCTCGGCATCAAAAAGATGTCGGCGCCGGCCTCGATGCGATGGGCCAAGGGATTGGAAAACTCCAATCGCAGGGCGACGCGTTGCGGATATCGCTCGGCCAGCGTTTCCAGCAGTTTATGATATTTCGGCAGGCCGGTGCCCAGGATGGCCCATTGCGTGTCGCTGTTTTGCACCCAGCGTTGCATCACCTCGGCCACGAGGTCGAAGCCTTTTTGATCGATCAACCGGCCGACGATGCCCACGAGCGGACAATTGGGCTCTTGGGGCAAATTCAACTCTTTTTGCAGCGCCGCCTTGCAGATCGGCTTGTTCTGTTCCACGGTATCGGCCGTGTAATTGACTGCCAGATGCTGGTCTGAGGCCGGATCCCATTCGTGAGCGTCAATGCCGTTCAAAATGCCGGAAAGCACATCCTGCCTATATTGCAGAACGCCTTCCAAGCCGCAACCCAAAGGACTGCTCTGAATCTCTTGAGCGTAACGAGGGCTGACCGTGTTGATCGAATCGGCGAAAACCATTCCCGTTTTCAACAGATTCAGGTTGCCGTGAAATTCCATCTGATGCCAGTTGAAATATTTCCAATCCAAGCCCGTCAACAACATATCCCAATGCCAGAACTGGCCTTGGTAGGACATATTGTGGATCGTCAGCAGGCTGGCGATCTGCTCGTAGCGGGGCACCGAATGATATTCGATTTTCAGATATGCCGGAATCAAGCCGGTTTGCCAGTCGTTGGTATGCAACACATCGACATGAAGGTCCAGAAGCCGAATGGCCTCTAACACCGCCCGGCTGAAGAATATGAATCGCTCGCAGTTGTCGATGTAATCCTTGCCGTCGATGCTGTAGAGCTCGTCGCGATCGTAGTATTGATCTTGCTCGACCAGATAGACCGGCACTTGTCCGCCGGGCATGGTGCTGCGCAACAGGTGTCCGGTGACCATCTTGCTGCCGATCGGAACAATGAAGTCGATTCCCATCGGCTCGATGGGCAAACCGCAGTAGCGGGTCTGTCGGTAGGCAGGCATAATGACTGCCGCCTGATGGCCAAGCCTCGCCAGTTCGATAGGAAGCGCGCCGCAGACATCGGCCAAACCGCCGGTCTTGGCAAACGGCACCGCCTCACTCGTGGCCAGCAAAATATTCACGCCCTACACCTCTTCACTACGGGAAGCAACCTGCAACATGCTCCCCTGAACCAACCCCTTGCCTAAAAGACAGATCTCTCGCCTGTCCTTGAAAACATATCTTGCTCGTTAAGCTTCGCACTGCGAAGAATCCGAACATGCCGCAACGGTTGCCAGCTATCCAAGGAGGGGCTCAAGGCTTCTCCAGACGCTGACCCATTATTACCGATCTTGGCGAAGGACAAAAGGTAGAATTGACACAATCGCTAAACTCTGCCTTTTAATCCCCGCATCTGCATATTAAACAAATGCCCTACAATGCGTATATTGTCAAATGTTTCCCGCGCGCAGATTCCCCTGCTTGCGGTACCGTTACCATCGGAACATCTTCACAAGAAGTTTAGTCAGCCCGCGAAGACTGGGGATTTAAGGGCGACTTACCCCCCATATCTGCCGGTTGCAAGGGTTGTCATAGCCTCAATAGGCCGCAACGGCGCACTACCGAGGATTTTAGACGGTCGGCGGTTCAATGCCGAAATCGCGGATCGTAAGCAGGCTTGAAAGTGGATAGCCGCGTTCGGCGAAGGCCTGGGCGCCGCCTTCCATGCGGTCGATGATGGCCAAGACGCCGACGACTTTCATGCCGAAGCTTTCTACTCGTTCGATCGCTTTGAGAGATGAGCCGCCGGTAGTGACGACGTCTTCAACGATGACGGCCGAGATGCCGGGGCTGACGGGCCCCTCGATATATTGGTTTGTCCCGTGGCCTTTCGAGTCTTTACGAACCATGAAGCCCAAGAGCGGAGTGCCGCGAACCGCCGACATCGTAATTACTGCGGCGGTAATGGGATCGGCGCCGATGGACATGCCGCCGACGGCTGTAGGCAGCGGACCTTTCGCGAGAAGATCCAAAAAACCTTCCGCCACGAGCCGCGCGCCCACCGGATCAAGCGTTACCTGTTTACCATCGAGGTAGTATTTGGCCTTTTTGCCCGATGCCAAGGTGAAATCACCGAATTTCAAGGCTTTTTGGCGGAACAGGTCGATCAACGCTTGCTTGTCGTACATGGATACTCCCAAAATGTAGCGTAGGTCAAGCAAACCGATGCTCTGGTGGGGCTTCGGTCGCGGCAATTCGGTTTGCTTTCTTTCATGGTGTAGAACAACGGTTGATTGGTTTGCGCAGCCCCATCAAGAGTTTATGCGACCTTGACCCACCCTACATTTGATTTTGCGAAAACGCTTGTAGGATGCGTCCGCGACGCATCAATCATTGTATTTCGTTCATGCACATAATTTCGGTGCGTCTCGGACGCACCCTACGGTGAGTAAGGCAAACTAGACATCCGTAGCTTTCGATACGATACCTGATTCCACGAATAGTTCAAGGCACGGAGCAAACAGGTATCATCGGCAGGGGGGAAGCCTTGAGGCGGCTTTGGAAACCACCATTTTTTATGGCGATCTTCTTCCCGTTTCACTTTCCCTCGTTTTACCGAAGGATTGTCACGCGGGAGCCGACCGAGAGAATTCCATAGAGATCCTGAAGATCGCGGTCGCCGACGCAGATAGCCCCGCGATTATCGTCCCGGCCGATATTTTGGGGATCGTTCGATCCATGAATGCCGATGCGGTCGGTCAGCCCGATCCAGGCGCTGCCCAAGGGATTTTTGGGATCGTTTGGATTGATCGTCACCCCATCGGGACCATAGTAAGTGGGGCTTGCAGCTTTATCGCGAACGGTATAAGCCCCATCGAGTTTCGGCTGATCGCGTCCGACGCCGATCGAGAAACGCCCGGCATAACGATCCTGAAGCATGAGCGTCAGTTCGTGCGTGCCTAGATGCACGACGGCATCAAACGGGCCGCGCAAGACTTTAAGTTCACGGCCTGTCGGAAGCGGTTGATCCTTAATCGGGTTGTCGGCATTCGAAATGCTGGACGGCGGCACCAGCCCATTGATGCGTGCCAACAATTGCCAGGGAACGTTATATTTTTTGGCGATTGTGGCGAGCGTGTCGCCTTGTTGCGACACATAGGCCGGCTCTAAATAATGCTGCCGCGAGTAGATCACCGTCCCCGCCAGTTGATCCAGCAGAACGACGATCTGTTTGGCCTGTTCGGGCGGCAAGTCGGGATTATCGTAAAGTTTGCTCAGGGCCAAATGAGCTTCCGCCAGCTTGCCTTCGCCCAGTTTTTTCTGCACTGCATCCATAAAGGCCGTGAACTTGCTTTGCACAAGCATGTCGGTCGGCGGCGCGGCTGGCACTGCCGGTGCAGCCGGTGCGGGGGCGGCGATCGGAGGCGAAACCATGTCCGGCGGCGGAGCCAAGTTGCGCACCAAGGCTTCCGAGGCTGTTTTATTCTCGGCAGCCGGAGGTAGTGATGTTTCCGGCGCTACCGGCGCGCCTAATATCGCCGTGGGGCTCGATACGCTTGATGGCAATGGATTCGTTGATGCCAACGGACTCGCCGACGGCGTAGGCAAAGGCGAGGACGAAGGATACGGAGTAACCGACGTCATGGCGGGCGTAGCTGCTGGAGTGCTGCCGGCCGGCGCTGCAATCGATGGCGGCACGGCAAGCGGTGAGGTCGCATCGAGCGACGGCATGTTGGACATGGACGCCGGCGCCGTGGTTTTCCCACTCAAAGCCAAAGAACCGCCGGGCGACTTGCTGCCGACGCTCGGCATTTCGATTTTCAATATCTCCGGCGATGGGGCCGTGTCCACGTTGTTGTGAGCCAACGACTTGTAGACACCGTATCCCACGGTCGCCAAGACGGCGAGTATCAATAAATTCTTCACCGAGTTCATATTCGTCCTCCTTGACGAATCCGAGCGGTCAGATCATACGCAAAATGCAAAAACGATGCTATGGCAGTCGGAGACAAAAATTATCAACCCCAAAGTGGGGTATGGCCGGTTGTCCGAGGCCGACCAATGACGGCCGTATGCGTTAGTTTCGCGGTTGCTGGATATTCTCTGCCCAGCAGCTACAATTGCCGAGTCATGGCTGAAATTTTTGAACACACCGCCGATATCGGGATTCGGGCACACGCCGTCAGCTTGAACGATTTGTTCGCGGACGTCGCGCGAGGCCTGTTCTCGGTCATGGTGGCGAACCTCGATGCCGTCCGACCTGTCGAAGAAGCATCGTTCTACATTCCCGGCGAAGATTGCGAAGAACTGCTGCATGATTGGCTTGCGGAACTGCTCTATACGTTTCATGCCAAGCGTATAGTGCTGGCGGAATATCGCGTCGATGTGGGGCCGGCGGGGCTTGCGGCCACGGCCTGGGGCGAGGCGATCGATCCGGCCCGGCACGACATCGATGCCGAGGTGAAAGCCATTACTTGGTGCGGTTTGAAAGTCGAGCAAGTCGCCGGCCAATGGCAGGCCGAAGTCGTTGTGGACGT
>CAZNMP010000031.1:10851-13149 GCA_964573875.1 uncultured Planctomycetaceae bacterium
GTTTGAAAGTCGAGCAAGTCGCCGGCCAATGGCAGGCCGAAGTCGTTGTGGACGTTTAGTTTTTGGTTCTGTGCAGACCGAAAACCACCCCCTCTCGGATGATCCAACCATGGGCAAGCAAGGCTATGCGGGGCCGTTAGAGCAAATCGACGAATGTTGCTGGCGGATCCCTTTGAGCTATAAAATCGGGATGCAGGTCGAAGGCCGTATCTTTGCCGATGAGCGGCTCATTGCACAAATCCGCTCGGACCAAGCCCCGGAACAAGTGGCCAATGTCGCGTTTTTGCCGGGCATTCAGATGGCCAGCCTTGCCATGCCGGATATCCATTGGGGATACGGTTTCTGCATTGGCGGCGTCATGGCGTCGGATCCTGCCCAGGGCGGCGTCGTTTCACCGGGCGGGGTAGGCTACGATATCAACTGCGGCGTGCGTCTGATGCGCACCAATTTGATGCGAGAAGAGGTGCAGTCTCGAATCGGCAAATTGATGGATGCCCTGTATCACCGCATCCCGGCGGGCGTCGGCGAAGGCGGCCCGTATCTGTTCGACCATAAGGAATTGAAGCATCTGCTGGTCGAAGGATCGCGCTATTTAATTTCACGCGGTTGGGCCACGCCGAACGACATCGAACACACCGAGGCGCACGGCTGTTTGGAAGATGCCCGACCCGATTTCGTCAGCACAAGGGCAATGCAGCGAGGGGGCGATCAATGCGGCACGCTTGGCTCGGGCAATCATTTTCTTGAAGTTCAACTGATCGAAGAAATTTTCGACGAACCGGCCGCCCAGGCCATGGGACTCGTGAAGGGCGGTATCTGTGTGATGATCCACTCGGGCTCGCGGGGGCTTGGCTATCAGGTGTGTGACGATGCCTTGGTTGCGTTGCGTAAAGCACCGGCCAAATACGGCATCGAACTGCCTGATCGGCAGTTGGCCTGTGCGCCTGTTCATAGCCCCGAGGGCCAAGAGTATCTTGGCGCAATGCGTTGCGCGGCCAACTACGCCTGGGCAAACCGGCAACTATTGATGTGGCAAACCCGCGAGGTTTTTGCCGAATTTTTCGGTCGCGATTGGCCGGACCTCGATATGATGCTGATCTATGATGTGGCCCACAACATCGCCAAACTCGAAGAACATGAAGTAGAAGGGCAACTGCGCACATTGTGCGTGCATCGCAAAGGGGCCACTCGGGCGTTTCCGGCAGGACACCCCGACGTGCCCGAGCAGTATCGCTCTGTCGGCCAGCCGGTCATCATCCCCGGCGACATGGGCCGCGCAAGCTGGGTGCTCGTGGGCCAGCCCGACAGCATGAAAAAAACCTTCGGCACGACCTGCCACGGCGCCGGCCGGGTAATGAGCCGCACGGCTGCCGTTCAACATGCCCAAGGCCGGCGGATCGACCGCGAATTGGCCCAAGAGGGGATTATCGCCAAGTGCCGGAACTGGAAAGGACTGGCCGAGGAGAAGCCGGCCGCCTACAAAGACGTGGACATGGTGGTCGAGGTAGTCCATCGCGCCGGTCTGGCTCGCAAGGTGGCGAGGCTACGGCCGCTGGGAGTGGTAAAGGGGTAATAACAGAAGCTATCAGCTTTCAGCTATCAGCTATTGAACATTGGGCCTTGGAGGTTGGAAATTCATCTCCGCAGTTCTCTCCGGGGGTCTTGCAGCACCCAACTAGCCGAAGTATAAGGATAATGCCATGCGAAGAATCTTGCTCGGTGTTCTCTTTTCTTATGCGGTGGTAACGCTCGGCTTCGTCATGTCTCTTGGCTGGTTGAGCGGTTGCTCGAAGGCCGGAGAATCACGCGGCGGGCGACCGGCGTCGGAACAAGCAGCCAATTCACGTGGAGGCAATAAGATGTCGCTTTCGATCACCTGTTCGGCATTTACGCAAGGTCATCCGATCCCCAAGAAATTTACCGGCGAAGGGACCGACGGTTCGCCGCCTCTGGTCTGGTCCGACGTACCCGAAGGTACCAAAGAACTGGCCCTGATTTGCGACGATCCCGATGCTCCGACGGATGAGCCCTGGGTTCATTGGGTCATTTATAAGATCCCCGCCGACGCCAAGGGGCTGCCCGAGGGGATTCTGCGCAAGTCGAAGCCCAAGGAACCCCACGGCGTACTTCAGGGCAAGAACTCATGGCCGGCCGGCGACAACATCGGCTATCGCGGTCCCATGCCTCCGCCGGGGCATGGCGTACATCACTATTATTTTAAGCTTTATGCCCTCGATGTGGCGTTGGAAGAACAAGCAGGCTGGGACAAAAAAACGCTGCTGGAAAAGATCGATGACC
>CAZNMP010000032.1:0-12939 GCA_964573875.1 uncultured Planctomycetaceae bacterium
ATTTCGATGTCGCGCCCTTGCCGACAACATGGAGCATCCTCTTAACGCCGAGCGTACTCTAGCCACGGATTCGGACTTGATACCAGCCTGATGCGGCGTTCGCAGGCACACGGATAGTCGCACGGTCCCCGATGCGGACTTGTGCCTGAGAATCGCCGATCTGGCCCACCTGTAGGCCCGGTGCCCACACTTCAACTTCCACAGGCGAGCCATCTCCGGTCAACGCCACGGGTTGAATCGTCACTTCACCGCCTGGATACACTTCAGGCAACGGATCGAAGGCAACCACGCGCTCACTTTGTTGAGGGATGATAGCCAGCAGCCAATTCGACTCGGTGGCGATTACGATCTTGCCGTCGCGGACCAGAGGTTCAATGCTTTGCCAGCGAAGTGTCTCGACGTCACAGATGGCAATCTTTTTCGGCGGCATCGGGCGCGCAGGAATCGACACTTCGTATCGCGTATGGCGATTGGATAGCCCCTGCAACAACGGCCAGAGGCTCTCCTTGCACGCCGGACGCACCGCAACGACGGCTTCGCAGCGTTCGCTCACAAATCGCCGGGCGATGATCTCAGAATCGGTGGCCTTCGTATCATCATCGGCAACGTTGCCCGACGTAAGCGTGTCGTGAACCGGCGATGATGCACATCGCCAATTCGTATCAGCACTGGGCATCCGTCCGCCGCATGCCAAGCCGGAAATCGAACCCCACACCGGTCCCGCCGGCGAATAGGCGAACGATCGGTAGTAGGGTCCGACCGCCACACGCATGGGCGGAATGTCACGAGGGTACACTTGCGTAAGCCCGCCGTGAAACCATTGTCCATAAAAATCAATCACGCCTTCGGTAAGCAAGAGTGCATCGGGGTTGGCGGCCAGCGCAGCCTTCCGCACCTTCGACAACAACTGCCCTATCCACTCGTTATAGTCGAATGGAGACGTGTGATGGTGGGCTGGATTGTAGCAAGGATGATTATAGTAGCCCACCGAATCTAAACGAATTCCGTCGGCGCCCGTTTCCTTGAGAAGCCGTCCGACCGTGGCGGCCAAATAGTCTTGCCATTCCACGCAACCGGGGCATGGGTGCAGGAATCCTGTTTCTGTATATCTTCCTCCCATGCTTCGGTCATGATGCATCATGGGCCAAGACTTCGCCTTGCCTGCCTTCACCAGGTCGCTCGATTCATGGATGATGTAGGCGTTGAGATATAGCGTGCTGTGCAGCCCAAGCTTTCGCACACCATCAAGTGCAGTCCGCAAGGCCTCGGCGCCGCCAAGATCGTCGCGCACAAATAAATCGCCGGTCGTGCATTGGTTATTGAGCATTGCGGAACGTTCCCAATAGGCCAGTTCATTATTGTCAAAAGGATTTGCGATAGTCGCCGCGGGCAAGTCGTGAAAACTATTCAATCCCACCATCAGTTCATTAGGACCTACCGCGCCAGCCCAGGCTCCAAGAAAGACCGCAGGCTGCTTGGCGTTATTGGCCACCCACTTTCCTTCCCAGGAATCACATTCCAAAAACCATTTCGGCGGAGTCACGTGCTCGAACGCCTTGGCGTGCCAAGCTGCGTATGCCCGGGCCGTACGTTTCCAGTCGCCACCGTAAATCAACAGCCGCAGAGAGGGCAACGTCAACGTCTCGCCCGGAGCAAGAACCTTCGGCGGGAAATACAGAACGGAAACACAAGGCTTTGCTAGAACGAGCTTCTTATTGCACACCTTGGGATCCATCACGATCAAACCGAGTGCCGACCGTAATGTCGGATCGAACATTGCATGCCACTGCATTGACCACTTGCCGCTTATGTCGCTCGTACCGTAGATGCCCGCTCCTACCGACCAGGCATCGGCAATATAGCCGGCCATATCGAGCACGGTCTGCTGATTCCGCGACCCCTTCGCTCCAAGTTGCAGGCCATCAAACCGCGGAAATTCCACCTGCGTGGCGCGAGGCGTCTGTCCCACATTCTTAACCGACAGCGTCCATGTCGAATCGCCAGAGGCCGCCTCCAACGAAACTCGCAACAAGCACTCGAAACCGCCGCCACCGTAGGTCAACTCAAGATCTTCGCCCTGCGGCGTCCGTTTGTTGCTGACAGCGGCAAGCGCAAGGCCTTCAGGCCCCAGATGGACCTGCGCCGCCTTTTCGGCGTCGGCATCGATGACCCACTCCTTAGGAAAGTCGGCGTGAACGCGAAATGGCGTGACTGAGGATGGTTTGTCCTTCAAGACCTGATCGGCCAGCGGCACGTTGAGGATGCCCGCCAGTACGCCCGTTTTCGGCGCGAATTCGATAGCGCAGAAATCGTTTCGCACGCCGATCGCGCCGGGCTTGGGCCCATCGGCCGCTGCGCCAATGGTCGCCACTCCGGCGAACAAAACTACCAACAACAAACGCTGAACCATGGGATGCCTCTCTAGGTAGGAATATCTGTCTCTGTCCGCGATCGGAGACTCGCTGCCCCCTCTTCGAACGCCAACCGACGGCTGGTCGAGAAAGGGGGCGGACGAGGGCGGCGTTCGGAGCGGCTACTTGTGCCGCCAGCCGCCCTCACCCCGTGCCCCCTCTCCCAAAAAAGGGAGAGGGGACTTTGGGTTATTGCCCCTCCTGCAAAGGCAGAGGGAGCAAGTTCTCTGCTTACTTCCGCTTCCGCCATGCATAGGCTAGCAATCCAATCACGCCTGTTGCCAGCAAGATAATCGTCGACGGTTCGGGTATCGCGACTCCCGTGAGTCGTGTGTAGGTGACGCCTTCATTGACGAAGGTTCCGACTTGAACACTGCTGCCGGAGGTGTATGCGGCAACGTAACCGGCCGCGACGTCGGCCAATCCATCGGCCACCGAGTAGTTCGACTGAAGGACGTAGAAGGACTGACCGTCGCCCAAGCGAAGCTTGCTCGACAAGCCGCTAAAAAGCAGATCGCCTGCTCCCGCAGTGCCGCCGAGTATATCCAAGATGCCGGAACTTGCGTTAGATCCCAGAGTCAGGTCACCGGCAATAACTGTCTTGCCGCTTGTCACCGCCCAACTCCCGGTTGCTTCAGTTCCCACTTGAAGATGATCTACGTCGATCGAAGCGCCGGTAAAGTTCAACGTTCCGCCATTAAGCTTCAGGTAGCCCGTGCCGACCGTGTTCTCGATATTCGTTGCCAGATTGAACGTACCGCCGGTCAGGTTATAGATACCAGTGGCTGTGGTATCGGCACCTGTGCCATAGCCCAGGTGAACCGCGGAAAGACTGCTCTGAAGGTTGACGGTTCCGCCGCTCTGAGTAAACGTGCTGGTTCCAGTGCCAAGTCCCTGCATCCCGCCGATGTCGAAGCTTACGCCTTCGGTCGATCCAGCGGTGAAGACCGCGGTGCCGCTGACGTTCATCGATGCAGAACCACGGACACCAACGCCGCGCGAACTGGCTCCCGTAAACGTTGCAGAGCCACCGCTGATATTATAGATTGAACCAGACGCTCCTTCCCAGTCCGCCAGACTGAAAGATGAATTGCCGACAACGGTTCCGCCGGTCTGCGTGATAGTGCCCGCTCCTGTAGATCCATAGCCGCAACCCATAGAGAAACCACCGGTTACAGTCAAGTTCGCTGGTTCGGTTATCGACAGGCTTGCGCTTCCCCATGTGCCCACATTTAGCGCTACCGTGGTGTCCGTGGAATTAAGAACGCAAGGCTCATGCACTGCGCTTACATTCCCGCTGATCATTGCTCCCCAGGTAGTGTCAGTCGACGGCGTGCCAGAGGTCCAGTTGGCAGCGTTGGACCAAAGGTTGTCTTCCGTGCCCATCCAAATGGCTCCCAAAGCCGTTGTGGAGATAACACATGAAACGAGGAAGACGCCCAATACGACAGTGAGGCCCCAGCCGAGTCTAGTCGATTTTTGCAGCATAACACAGCTCCTTCGTTACACAATAAATAAAAACCAAACGGGTTATGCCGTCACCACCACGGTGGCGGCTTATACGACGCAACGATCTTTTCCCGGCAACAACACCTCCCTTCTGTTTAGTCTTGACCGGCTCTTACATCGGAGCTCGCGGCCGACGAGTCATCCGTGCGCTTTCCACGAACCGTCAACCAGTCGACGTTACATTCCGATGGAAAGTCCTCTGAGTACGTTATTTGATCCAGCGAGATCTTCACCGCGTTGCCGAAATCCGCCAGCTTGAATTTGTCGAATCGAGCCTCCCAGAGCGGTTTCAGATTGACGGAATCCTTGAACGATGCCGTGACTCCCTTGGAGTCGAGCGACAACACAAGACGGTAATAGCGATGGTCCCAATAGGCCTCCGGCTTCGACAGAGATGTGTACCACTGTCCGCCGCTAGTCACATCGGCGCCAATCCGACGCACGCCGTCGGCTGTCCTTGGCTGAACAATCATCCGCGTCTCGACCGATCCTCCCTTCACATGCAACTCCAACATCGGATGAAGGCCTTGACGAGGCTGGAACAGCGTTTCTACCGTAAGATGCTTTAGGCCATTAAGCGGAATTGGGTCGATGGTTTCGATTGCTTTGCGCAGCATCTCGTTGGCTTTGCTTTGCATCGACAGCACCGTTCGATCTCCATCGATGACCGCCCTTAGCATCATGTTGGGCGGCGCATTCTTAACTGCTTGCCATCGCGTTCCCAAAGAGAACGAATGAAAGTCATCGGAGAACAGTAATTCGTCTGTCGCAATGGTATTGCCTTTTGTACTGTGGATCGTCAACGGATGGGCGATGCTGGTATACTTGGCATCAAGTGTTATCCAGGACTTGAAATCGGAAGAAGGTATCCGCTTCGCTTCGCCCGCCTTCAAGACGATCGAGGGTGATGTACATGCCGTGCCGGCTCCTCGAATCGTTACTTCGCCGGAGTGAACACACACGTCGCTTTGACCACTCTTGTCAACGTCAACTCCGAACTCCGTGCCGAGATCGGTGACAACGGCGGTGGGAGTGCGAACAACGAAACCCTTAGCTGCCTTGTTCTTTACCTTACCCGTCAGTCTGCCGATTGGCAAAAATCCGCCGTTTCGTGATTCCACCTCATACGTCACCGGCCCCTGTAGAATCACCGCCGTCCCGGTGTCGTAGGTGATTTCCATCAAGCCGGAGACCAAGGCATATTTGCAGCCGAGCCGGACATTGGTACCGTTGAAGATTTTGGCCCGCGAATCGGCCCATTTGCAGTCGGCCATGCCGGTGATCTTGCCGATAATCTCCGTCTTCGGATCAAGAGACGATTGCAGCGACGATAATTCCGTAACAATCTGGATGGGTTTAGACACGGGTATCAGCCATGCGATCAGAACAAAGAGGCTCGTAAGTACCGCTCCAATGAGAAACGAAAACGGTATTTCGTGTGAGAAATAGCCGATCGTGCCGTGGATAGTGGTGGAGAAAAAGCCGGAGATGGGAGAGAATGCTGGGAACGAAGTGGGCGATGTTGCAGTTTGAGCGGCATGATCGGCAGACGTCCATGTAGTAGATGCAAGATCAGTCTTCTCAAATGCCTTCTGAACTTCCCGCCCCGCCTGAAGCTCCAATCCCAGTGCAATATGTATCGTGCAACAATCCAGATAGCGGAGGCGGTCTGTCTCGTTCGCAAGTAGGATCGCATCCAGTTCGGCCAGTTCCGCCTTGGAAGCAACCTCGTCACAAACCGCGCTTGCAAGCAGCATCAGACGATCGATATTAGCTGGCGCCTGGCTCATATACGATCTTCCCTTTGGCGTTCTTGGCGGGCCAGATCGCCTTGCACGCAATCCATAAGCCAACTTCGAATGCGAGCAAGTGAATTGCATACGCCCTGCTGAGGCCGTCCCAGCCGGTCGGCAATTTGCCGAGTGCTGCGATCTTCGGCATAACGAAGATCTAATAATTCCGCATCTGACGCATTAAGCTTCGCCTTACAACGCCTGAGAGCGACCAAATATAGCTCTGTCGCATCGCTCTGCGGTTCGGGGCTGGCTCGCATGAATGCGTCCAAAAGTTCCTCACCAACGTATGTCGGTTGGTTTTTTCGCTTAAGAAAGTTGCGTACTTCAAAAATGGCCGTCTTACGTGCCCAGGAAAAGAAATTGCTGCCAGGCTGAAATGAATCAAACTTACGCCAAAGAAGCAGACACACAGTCTGGAATAAATCAGATGCGTCTTCCCTGTTTCTAACCAACGCAAAGATGTAGCCGTAGATCCGACTCTGGTGGCAGGTCAATAATTCGGAAAACAGCTCGTGACGCTCTTGTTCATTCATCAACAGTTACCAACTCCGCTCATGTCGGTTGTCCGTATGGAATCCAACTCCGTGCAACATCGGCGATCTCCAAGAACAACGTCTCTCGGAGACTGATCTACACGAAGAAAAACGACAATATCCAGATTTTCAGGTGACGTACCCAAAAGTAGGGGCTTTCAGCTACTCTCCTAGTCACGCTAGCCGGTCTACTTATTCTCCTATGGATGAATGCTCGTGTCGAACATTTTCAGTGTGGAATTATGCCCTAATAGACAACGCACGCCCCCCTGTGTTGGTGCATGAATAACCTTTTTTTCGGCATTCAGTCGGCCATTCTGATCTGCGGCCAACTTTCTCAGCAGAACAGTCCAAAATTGCCGTCGGAGAAATCAACTCACCGAGACGTCGACTTGTCGTCCATGAAAAACGTCTTTTCTCAGCGAAATCGGGCTGGAATGGATTGAAGAGTCGTGTAGGATTTGCAGGATATTGATAGTGTTGCGCACGAAATCCTGCAATTTGGGCGATCCATGCGACCGCGTTCCCAAACCGACGGCAATCAACTCGATCTGTTTCGGGCTCACTTCGACCAGATGCGCAACCTGTTGGCAAACGTTACCGAAACACCGACTTTGTCAACGCACTATAAATTTCATACTATCGAATCATATAGACTCCAATCCGTACGCTGCGCCGCTCGAGCCGTGTAATCTTGTTGAGCCGACACCGATCGCTCCATCTCGCTCAATCCGCTGGAGAGTAATACCGGTTACCATACTGTACCTATTTCCCTTTGTTTTGATTCTCGGCAGCCTGTACTTTTTTGGCTTGGGGCTTTTCCGCGTTGCCCTGGGTAAAAATCCACCTGTCGAATTTGGCTCATGTATCTTCGTCGTGCCGGGATTTCTATTTCTCTGTGCGGGGCGAAAGGTCTGGAATGGTTTTGGAAAACGATCTTTTCTTATAACCTTGTTGGCATTCACGAGTCATTCCGTTTGTGCCGCTATTGCCGCTTATTATGGCTGGTAAACGTACTCTCACAAGTTACGGTTCTTAGCCTTGAATCCCATAGGCTATGGTTTGATGGCCCCTTATTGAAGCATGCTCCATAGGAATCGCGTCGGATGCCGACCAACCATAACCATCTGAATCCCTACAGCGCGCCATTGGAGCCGACCACGGCCGCCGAGCCGTTCCGTGGACCGAAAACGCCCCTACGAACCCGCTGGAGAATCATCCCCGTCGGGCTGCTCTACGGCTTCGGAGGTTTGGCGTTTCTGCTGGGCATCGTCATCTTCATCGTTTTTTTCATCAAAACGATCATGGCCCTTGCGCAAGGCACCTTCTCGCCAAGAATTCCCAATCGCAGCGACGCCTCGATTCTCGTGCTGGCCGTCGGCTTCACTTCCGGTGGCGGTCTTTCCCTGCTTGCCGGATCCTTGCTCTGGAAACGCCGCTGGCCCTGGGGTATCGCCCTCGCACTGGCCGCCGTCATCATCTATTTCTGCACCGAAACGATGGTCGACTTCATGCGATACTGAGTGAGCAGGGACTAGAGGCTAGGGATTAGGGATTAGAATTTGGGAAACCAGAATCCATTGGTCATTGAACATTGGCCATTGGAAATTTCTTTCTTTACGCAGTAATTCCCTTCGTCAGCGCCATAAACGCCGTTTCCAAATTGATCTCTTCTTCGCGGAAGAGCGTCAGCTTAAAGCCGGCGTCGATCAACACCGTCGGCAGGTCGCTGTAATCGCTCACATGCTCGCGCAGCGTGACGCGAATCTGATTGTTCTGCACCTCCACCTTCTCGACCAGCGTGCTTTGCTCCAGCAGCCGTGCAGCCCCCTCCGCATCGCCCGCCACACCAACGATCAAAAGCGTTCGCTCCCGCACCTGCTTCATCACATCCGAAACGTTGGCATTAACCAACAGATTCCCTCGCTCGATAATTCCCACCTTATTACAGATGTCAGCCAATTCCGGCAAGATGTGGCTGGAAACCATAATGGTTTTGCCAAGTTTGCCCAACTCCTTCAACAGCCCGCGAATCTCGATTCGCGCCCGGGGATCCAATCCGCTCGCCGGCTCATCCAACAGCAAAACCTTCGGATCGTGCAGCAACACCCGCGCAAGTCCAAGCCGCTGGGTCATGCCTCGCGATAGGCTCGTCACCATCGCATCGCGTTTATAACCGAGATCGACCAGCTCCAGCATATCATTGCAAACTTTTTGCCGCGCTGCCCCCTTGATGCGATAAGCGGCCGCGAAAAACTCAAGATACTCGATCACTTTCATATCGTCGTAGACGCCAAAAAAGTCGGGCATGTAGCCGATCATCCGCCGGATTTCCTTCGGATGCGTATAGATCGAGTATCCGCAAACACTTGCTTCGCCCCAGGTCGGCTGCAACAGCGTCGCCAGAATGCGCATCGTCGTCGTCTTGCCCGAGCCGTTCGGCCCGATAAACCCAAACAGATCGCCCTCGGCCAAATCAATCGACAGATTATTGACCGCATGAAGCGAGCCGTAGACTTTCGTAAGATCTTGCGTTTTTATCATAGAGATCAGAGGTCAGGAATCAGGGGTCAGGGCTCAGGGTTTCGAGGTCCAAGGTCAGGGTCAGGTTGCCGACAATCTCAAATCAAAAATAATATCCATCCACCATCCACTAGTCACTAGTGTCTAATGCTCGCTCTTTTCTCTCTTCACCAGAAACACAAACCGATAGATCGTAGGATGCTTATTCGCCGCATCCACCAACGGCCGACCGTCGCGAAGCAGTGCCGCACCTTGCAACTTTTCCGCCTTGTCCGCAGTCGCACGCTGGCCCACCAGAATCGCACGGTCGGCATTCAATAAACTGCTGAAATCGACAAAATCCTGATAGCTGTTCCACAGCCCCGTATAGCGACGGCCTCCCGCGGCATCATGAAACATCATCATCCGCAAAATATACGCAACAACCCGGCTCGACTGGTCGTAAGGCGTCGCTTCTTGTTGATATTTGTCGCCTTTTTCTATCACCACGATTTTTCGACCCGTCAGCAGCGTTTTCAACTCACTTCGCTTGCTCATCGAGCCCACTCGCGCCGACTCGCCCGGCCCGAGCGTACCTAATTCATAAACCGAACGACCGTAAGCCAACAAACACTGCTCCAAGGGATAATCCAAGGTGTTTGTTACCGAACCGACCAAAAGCTGATTCTCGTCGGCCAACTCTGCCTGCGGAAACGCACGAGTAGACGTAATCCAGCGAGCCGTAAAACTCTTGGTCGCCCACACCGGTATCGGCACCTCGCGCATGGCCGCCAAATCCGGCGAAAAACCATAGGGCTCCATCCCCAGCGTTGCATCGCCGGTGCGTGGATTCATCCCGCCCAACGCGCCGCCGGGCAACCCCAGCCAAGTCAACCACGCCCGACCTTCGCCCGCTGCCTCGCCGCCCGCCTGCTGCGGTTGGATCGATAGATTGAACGTCTCCATCCGAGGACTGAAAATATCGAGCCACGCCGTCCCCCGCACAAGGCCCGAAACGGCATCCACATCGACCAGATCGACTTGATTCACCCTCAGCCGATCGCCTTTCAGCCGATAGGCCAGCAAATATGCCCCCGTGCATACGAGCAAAACGATCAGCGGAAAGGTAAACCACGTCCACCCCATGCGACCGACCAACCTGCGAAGGAAAAAGAAATCGCCCGGCCCAATCAGTAGAAGATAAACCACGATCAGCCCGGCAACCAACCAAAACGGAGCAATCCGTACCTCGGAAAAACTATCGAGCGCACTCCGCAACTGCCCCGAAATATCGCCAAAGCCGAAATGCATCATGGCCTTGCTCTCGTCCGATTCGTCCGCGCTGCTTGTTGGCATATCAAGCAGCTTGGCCGTCAACATCGGCCGATCGTGCCACGCTTTTAGCGGCGGCTCATCAAGATCGGCCGCTAGAAAAACGATTTGCCCAAACCCGCGCACCGTCCGCACAACTAATGGCAAATCGGCTTCCCTCGCCTCGACAGTGCCTTGCACATCGACCAAACGAGGAACCCGCATGGCTCCCATACCATTCTGCATCACCCCCGATCGACTCCCGCAATAATTTTCCACCGCCCCCGTCTGACGCAGGCCGACCATTTTTTCTAACCGACCAGGCGCAAACTTCCTCGCTGAAGAATCCTTGGCCAAAATCTTTTCCGCCTGCGTTCCCGCACACAGCACCAACCGGCCGCCCATCCGAATCCACTCGTCCAACGCCTGCATCTGAGCACAATCGGCCGACACTTTCTGATAGACTTCCGGCCGGCCCGCAAAAATCACGGCATCAACGCCCTCGTAGCCTCGCCAATCCGTCGGCAATTGCTCGATGCTCGCGACTTTGGCCGTCATGGGCCGATGCTGCGGATCAAGCCCCCGCAACTTTCCCAGCTCTTCCGTGCCCAACGATGCCGACCCCACGGTGACGATCAAATCGCGAAACTCAAGGCCCGGCAAAAAATGCTCGCCATCGGCCTGCGCCGCCGTCGAAAACGTGCGTTGAGCCACAACCTTGTCTGCAACACGCAGTTGGGCGCTCATGTCGCAACTAACTCGCCCAAGCCGGCAAATCAACCGCACGACCGTCTCTTGATGGGGCGTCACAACGCATGGATGCTCCGACGGCGTTGACACACGGCTAGGAATTCCATCTCCGTCCGGCACCACCACCGACAACTCGCCTGACAGCGATTCACTGCCGCCTTGCACAACGATCTCCACCTGGGTCCATAAGCCGACCTTGTAACAGTCGGCCACTCCCACGCGAACCCCCGTAATCTTTGGCGGCTCGATCTCCTCGGCGGCAACAACCCGAGGCATCCCAAGCCCCAGCAGAAGCAGCATCGGAAGGAATAATAATCGCAGCGATTTGCAATGAGCAATCATCATTTACGGTTTTTCCGCGTCGGGACACGTGCAAACGAATCGGCCGCAGCCGGGACAACCCGCCCCGTATTTCCTCGCCACGGCTTCGTTCAAATCCACGCCCGCCACATTCGCAATCGTCGCCAGCCATGCCAAAACATCCGCAAACTCAAGCGTCCGCTCCTCGTGAGTACCGCTGCGCAATGCACTGGCCAACTCGCCGATCTCCTCCATCAGCCACATGAACGTGCCGTCGATACCCCGGGCAACATCCTTCTCGATATACATTCGGCGGATCAACTGCTGGAATTCCGTCAGCGTAATCTCCGGCAATCCGGCGGAAGAGGAGGGCAGGGCAGGGCAGGGATCGTCAGAATTACTCACGGCTCGGTCGGCTCCTAGGATATTCTCAGAGATGTCAATGTTTTCAAATATACTATTTCTGAATCTATTTACCTTACCCCAATAGGCAGAATCCAGCAACAGGGCAGCCCCCCTTTGACAAGGGTTCTCCGCAGGCGTACCATGCCGGAAATCAAACTTTCACCAACCCCTTACGATTTCCTAACGCATCCTATCTTGCCAATAAACTGAAGCTGACCAACGGGAGGCTGGAAAATTGGCATAAAACGTTGAATAATAAATCATTATCCATCGAGACACAAAAATATGAAACCAGAAATTACTTACGACGATTTCGCCAAAATCGACCTCCGAATCGCCACCATCTTGGCGGCCCGGGAACACCCCAACGCCAACAAACTGATGCTGCTGCAAATCAAGGTCGGCGAAGAAGAAAAACAGATCGTGGCCGGCATCCGCGGCCACTACGCGCCCGAACAACTCGTCGGCCGCCAAATCGTGGTGGTCAACAATCTCCAGGAAGCCGTGCTCCGCGGCGAAGAGTCGCACGGCATGTTGTTGGCCGCCAGTGACGCCAACGGCGTCGTCCTCATCCGCCCCGATCGCGAGTGCGAAGTCGGCTCCACCGTGAAATAGTCTCCACCGACTGCAAAAAAGTTATCAAGTACGTCTTCATAGCCGGGAGCGAACCGCTCCCGGTCTTTTTTTCTAATCCCTAATCCCTACCCCCTCATCCCTGCTCTCCTCCAACAACCACCCAACGATCTCGGCAACCCCGTCCTCGTCGTGCGTCGGAGCGATCCGATCAGCCGCCTCCTTAACAGCCGGTAGTGCATTGCCCATCGCAACGCCCAACCCCGCCGCTCGGATCATGGGGATATCATTCACATCATCCCCCACGGCACAAATCTCGGCGTCCGTAATCCCCCAATCCTTTGCCAACTGTTGGATCGCCGACCATTTCGTCACGCCCGCCGGCGCAACCTCCGCAAAAAAACCAAAATACTTCGGCGGATGAAGCACATGGGTATGCAATCGGTCGGGCAACGCTTGATGTAAAAGCGTTTCCAATTGCGTCATCTGCTCTAAATTACCCACAACGAACCCCGCGAAAATATCCGGCGGCAAACTTTCGGTCATCTTGGGCCAAAACCGCCCCCGCTCGGCATTCCTCGCCATATAATAAGCCAATTCCGGCGTTCGCGGCTCATCCGAGGGAAAGTAGTAATCAAACCCTTCTTCATACGTGTCGGCACAAAGCACCGCGTCGTAGCCCGCCCGATCAATCAACACGACCGCCTCGTGCAACAACTGGGGATCGAACTTCGCCTGATACAAGGTACGATGCGTGATCGGATCCTTGACCAACGCCCCGCTGGCCGTCACCAAAGGCACGTCGATTCCCAACGGTTCGACCAACGGCAACGCATGACTAAAACGCCG
>CAZNMP010000033.1:0-12808 GCA_964573875.1 uncultured Planctomycetaceae bacterium
GAGATCGCAAGCGGGCTTTCATTGTCCCCGACAAGCCTCTTTTCGATCTTGGATACGCCGAGAAGATCACCGACATTTTGGAAGATATGGGTCTTGAAACCGAAGTGTTTTACGAGGTCAAGCCCGACCCCGACCTGACGACCATTAGCAACGGCGTCGAGCGGATTCGGACATTCCAGCCCGACGTGGTGATTGCCGTCGGCGGCGGAAGCCCCATGGACGCGGCAAAAATCATTTGGTTGCTTTACGAGCAGCCGAATGTGAAGTTTGAAGACCTTGCAATGCGATTCATGGATATCCGCAAGCGGGTGTTCAAGTTCCCGGAGTTGGGTAAAAAAGCGATCATGGTCGCTATTCCGACGACTTCCGGCACGGGCAGCGAAGTGACGCCGTTTGCCGTGGTGACCGACGATCGCACCGACATCAAGTATCCGATTGCCGACTACGAACTTACGCCCGACATGGCCATCGTTGATGCCCAGTTGGTGATGTCCATGCCGAAAAAACTGACGGCCTACGGCGGCATCGACGCCTTGGTTCATGCCTTGGAGGCAATGGTATCCGTTGCGGCGACCGATTACACCAACGGCATGGCGCTCGAGGCAATACGGATCTTAATGAAGTATCTGCCGGTGGCCTACGAGAACGGCGACAATGCCTTGGCGCGTGAAAAGGTTCATAATGCGGCAACGATGGCGGGCATGGCCTTCGCGAACGCATTTCTGGGCTTGTGCCATTCCATGGCCCACAAGCTTGGCGCCGCATTTGATTTGCCGCATGGATTGGCCAACGCCTTGCTGATCGGTCATGTGATTCGCTACAACGCCGCGGATGCGCCGGATAAGCAAGCGGCGTTTCCGCAATACGAGTATCCGCAGGCGAAAGAACGATACGCCCGCGTGGCGACCTATCTTGGTTTGCCCGGCGAGAATGATGACGCAAAAGTGACCGCGTTGATCGCGGCCGTTGAAAAGCTGAAGAGCCGTTTGGATATCCCCGCCACGATTCGTGCGGCTGGCATCGATCCGATGCGGTATCAAGCAGAAGTCGCACAGCTTGCCGAGCTTGCATTCGACGATCAATGCACCGGAGCGAATCCGCGTTACCCCTTCATTGAAGATTTGCGCGAACTCTACTTGGCCGCGTTTGAACGCCAAGCCGAATAACGCATTAGAAAGGATAGAAATTGCCCATGAACGCCAAACCGACGCTGACCATCGACCGGATCGAAGTGCCGATCGACGGTGAACGCAACATCCTCGACGTGGCCCGCAAGGCGGGAATCGACATTCCGACCTTCTGCTATCATTCCGACCTGAGCATCTACGGCGCTTGCCGGCTGTGTCTGGTCGATGTGGAAGGGCGAGGGGTAGTCGCCAGTTGCTCGACGCCGCCGGAAAACGGGATGAAGATCCGCACGCATACCGAGGAAATTCGGCAAATGCGGCGCATCGCCCTCGAGCTGCTTTTGGCCAACCATGAGCAGGCTTGCCCGACGTGTCCGAAGAGCGCGGCATGTCGATTGCAGGATTTGGCCCGACGTTTGGGCGTGGACCACGTCCGATTTAAGGCTACCCACAAGCCGCAGCCGGTCGATGCTTCCAGTTTGTCGCTGATCCGCGACCCGAACAAGTGCATCTTGTGCGGTGATTGCGTGCGGGCGTGCGAAGAGATTCAAGGCGTCGGCGCGATCGACTTCGCCTATCGCGGCGCGGCGGCCTGCGTGGCGCCGGCGTTCGGCAAAAACTTGAGCGACGTGGAATGCGTCAATTGCGGATTGTGCGCCTCGGTCTGCCCGACCGGTGCGCTGACACCGCGCAGCGAGATCGAAAAGGTGTGGAAAGACCTCGACAATCCGAAGAAAACGGTGGTTGCGCAGATCGCACCGGCCGTTCGCGTCGCCCTGGGCGAGGCTTTCGGCATGGAGCCTGGCGCGGTCGAAACGGGACGCATCACGGCAGCACTGAAAACGCTGGGATTCGATCAAGTTTACGACACCAGCTTTGCCGCCGACTTGACGGTGATCGAAGAGGCCAACGAGTTTATCGAACGCAAGACGGCCGGCAAGCGGTTGCCTCAGTTTACCTCCTGCTGCCCCGCGTGGATCAAGTTTGCCGAGCAATTCTGCCCCGACATGCTTGATAAACTGTCTAGCTGTCGTTCACCGCAGCAGATGTTCGGATCGCTGGCCAAGAAGATATTGCCGAAGCAGTTGAACTGTGACGAAAAAGACCTGGTCATCGTTTCGATCATGCCCTGCACGGCGAAAAAATTCGAGGCCAAGCTGCCGAAGTTTGCCACCGAGGGCCGGCCGGAAGTGGATCATGTTTTGACCACGCAGGAATTGGCCCGCATGATCGAGGAAGCGGGCATTCGGTTCGAGGATCTTGAGCCGCAATCGCTCGACATGCCTTTGGGCTTCAAGACAGGCGCCGGTGTGATTTTCGGCGCCAGCGGCGGCGTAACCGAAGCGGTATTGCGATATGCCGTTGAGAAGTTGCGAGGTTCGACGCTTACGGCCGTTGATTTCAACGAAGTGCGCGGCGACGAATGGATTCGGGAAGCGACGTTCACCGTCGGCGATGTGACCTTGAAGCTGGCCGTCATCCATACCCTGAAAAAAGCAGCCGAAGTCGTCGAACGCATCCGCCGAGGCGAGTGCGACTACGATCTGATCGAAGTAATGGCGTGCCCCGGCGGCTGCATCGGCGGCGCGGGACAGCCGATTACGCAAGATTTCGACGCCAAGCGTCAGCGTTGCAAGGGGTTGTTCAATGCCGACAAGATGATGCAGCTTCACAAGTCGCAAGACAACTATATCGTGTCTCAGTGCTACGCCGAGCATCTCGGCGAGCCCGGCGGCCCAACGGCGCACCGACTGTTGCATACGACGTATCAGAATCGGCGCCGTATCGTAGGTGATCCGTTGGTGCTGCTGGATAACGATCATGCACAAAAGGTCGAAGTGTCGGTTTGCGTCGGCACGAGCTGTTTTATACGAGGCTCGCAGTCTCTGTTGAAGCGGCTGGCCGATTATGTGGAGAGCCGCGACCTGGACGATGCGGTGGAAGTGCAAGCGACGTTTTGTTTCGAGCATTGCGACCGCGGACCGACCGTTCGCGTCGGCGGTCGGGTGATCGAGCATTGCACCTTTGAGATGGCGCGTGATGCGGTCGAGGAAGCTTTGAAGGCCTGCGAGACGCCGGCAGGGTGATAGTTGTGTTATAGTGTAGTGATTCATAATTGTGGGATCGTATTAAAAGCCGCTTATTGAGTGCCACTTGCTGGCCGCCGTATGTAATCACGCGGAATCCCACACTGGCAGAGCCAGTGGCACTCACTGCGTTGAAGGCCTGCGAGACGCCGGCAGGGTGATAGTTGTGTTATAGTTGCATAAGACGCACGGAGCAGCGACCGTGAACGAGAACGACCTCGCTCGACAAGTCGTATTCACCAACAAAGCGCGATGCCGCGACTGCTACCGTTGCGTTCGTGTCTGTCCGGTGAAAGCGATTCAAATGCGCGATGGGCAGGCCTATGTGGTCGATAGCCGGTGCATCGCGTGCGGCACGTGCGTTCGCGAATGTCCGCAAAAGGCCAAATCGTACCGGAATGACACCGAGCGCGTCGAGCGGTTGTTCGCGCCGGGCGTTCAGGTGGCGGCCAGTTTGGCGCCATCGTTTGCGTCGGCGTTTCCAGAGTTTCAGTGGCGGCGGATACCGTCGGCATTGCGGCAACTCGGCTTCTGCTACGTAGGCGAAACGGCCATCGGCGCTTACCATGCCGCCGCGCAAACGGCGGCCGTCGTTGCAGCGCATCCCGAACGCCGGCACATTTGTACGGCCTGCCCGGCCGTCGTGCGTTATGTCGAGCGTTATCGTCCCGAATTGATCTCGGCGCTCACGCCCGTTGTTTCGCCGATGATTGCCCATGCCAAGCACATCCGCAGTCGGATTCAGGGCGAGGTGCGCGTTGTCTTCATCGGGCCTTGCGTAGCGAAAAAAGCCGAGGCTGAACGGCCGGAATACGCCGGCTTGGTCGATGGCGTTTTGACATTCGCCGAACTGCGTGAATGGTTCGATCGCAAGCAGATCGACCTTTCGGCCTGCGAGGAGAGCGATTTTGACGAAGTGCCCGAAGGCGACGCACGTCTGTTCCCCATTGAAGGCGGCAGTGTGCGGACCTCGGGTTGGAGCACCGATCTTTTGTCGGGCGACGTGGTCGCGGCCAGCGGTTTTGAAGAAATCGAAACGGCGATGGAAGGGCTGTTTACGCCCGACACGCCCACGATTATCGAGCCGCTCTTCTGTCCGCACGGTTGCACGAATGGGCCGGCGATGGCCGACGAACGCAACGTTTTGGCGCGGCGAAGCGACATATTAAGCTACGCGGCATCGCATCCTGGCAAGCTGCCCGAAGGGCCCGCCTATCGCGGCGAACTGGCCACGCGGTTCCAATCGCCGGCCGCCGAGCCGCCGATCACGGAAGAGCAAATTCGGCACGTTTTGGAGATCACCGGCAAATCGCGCGAGGAAGACCAATTGAATTGCGGGGCCTGCGGCTATGCAAACTGCCGCGATAAGGCCATCGCGGTGATTCGCGGCATGGCCGAGCCTGAAATGTGCATTCCGCACATGAAACGGCTTGCCGAGCAGCGAGTGGATCGGATCATCGAAACCAGTCCGAACGGGATCGTCATTCTCGATGAGCATTTGCGCATCTTGCACATGAATCCCGCGTTTCGGACGTTTTTCCTATGTTCCGACGCAATTTATGGGCAGCCGGTCTCGTATTTGATGGATCCAGAGCCGTTTGTTCGTTTAGCCTCGGGACAAGAGACCATGATCGAGATGATTATCGAGCACGAGCGATACCATCTCACATGCCATCAGATACTCTATCCGTTGGTCGAAGAGCGGCAATACGTCGGCATCTTCGTCAACATCACCGGCAGCCGCGCGAGTCAGCAGAAGCTCGATCAATTGCGGGCGCAAACGGTATTGCAGGCTCGGGAACTGTTGGAGCATCAGATTCAAATGGCCGAAAACATCGCGAGATTCTTGGGCGAGAATACGGCCAAGGGCGAAGACCTCGTTGAGAAATTGATGCAGATGACGGAAGAAAACGCCGGGCCGACGCTGAAAAAAGGCGATTCCGCGGGCGCAAAGCGAGGCGACTCATGGCGGGATACGTACACATCGAAGTAGAAACAGCCCAGACGCCCAAGCGGCCCGATTGGCCTTGCGGCGACATCGTGGCCTGCGACCGGAACGAGGCCGCCACAACGATCGTCTGTGCCGACGGCATCGGCTCGGGCGTTCGAGCGCGGATCGCCGCGGAACTGTGCGTCAGCCGTTTGTTGGAATCATTGCGGTTAGGCATGTCTTTGCGCAAAGCCGCCGACTCTATTGTGCGGTCGATGGAACGAAACCGCGAGCCCGGCGGCGCTTATGCCGCGTTCAATGTCGCGCGCATTCTGAACGACGGCATGACGACCATTCTGGCCTACGAAGCGCCGCCCGCGCTGCTGTTGAGCCGCCGCCATGCCATGGCCTTGCCCTTGCGATCCATTGAACTCGGCGGCACGCTGATCTCGGAGTCGGAATGTTATTTGGAACCCGGCGACGGCTTGATGCTGATGAGCGATGGAGTGACGCAGGCCGGACTCGGGCGCGGCATGGCGCTGGGTTGGCAAACGGAAGGCGTGTTGCGATATGTCGATAGTTGTCTAAGCGACGGCCGCTCGCCGAAGGAGCTGGCCGGCATGGTGCATGACCATGCCCGAATGTTGGCGGGCGAAGGCGGCGACGATTGCACGGCCGTCACGGCGATTTGCCGTCGGGGCCAGATTGTGAACATCATGACCGGTCCGCCGAGTTCGCCGTCGATGGATGCGGCCACAGTGCGGCGATTTCTGCAATCGGAAGGCCCGAAAGTCGTTTGCGGGGGAACGACGGCCGAGATTGTTGCAAAAGTATTAGGAAAATCCGTCACGGTTGAAAAAGACCCGACCAGCATGATTGCGCCGCCGCGCTATGAAATTCCCGGCGTGGATCTTGTCACGGAGGGGGCGGTCACGTTGAATCAAGCCTATAATGTATTGAATGAAGATTTGTCGGAATTTACCGAAGATAGCGGCGTTACCGAGCTATGTGCTCTGCTGCAAGTCGCCGACCGCGTGAATATCATCGCCGGGCGGGCGAGAAACAAGGCCAGCGGCAATATAAGTTTTCGTCAATGCGGCATTCTCACCCGCGATCACATCGTTCCTCTAATCGCCGAAAAGCTTTTGGCTGCGGGAAAACTGGTTGTTGTAGAGCACGTGTGATATTTTGCCGGATGCTCGATCTTGGAGCATCGATCGGGATGCCGAATCGGCCTATTTCCAAAGCAATTCGGCCAGTCCCACGGCGGGTGGAACGAAAATCATCAGCGGCGCCCAAACTGCCAATGGCGGGCTCAGCAAGTAGCTGATTTCGCCGAGGTGTTGCAGTCCGATGACCGTTAGGTTGAAGGAGATCGTCAGGCCCATGCATAGGCCGATGGCGATAAACACATTACGGCTTTCACGCGTAACGACCAGCGGCAAGCCGAGAAAGAAAAGCGTCATGTCCAAGAGCGGCTTGACGATTCGGCCGTGGATGGCCACGCGCACGTCGGCGCCGTATTCTAGGCTAGGATTGTGCAATGCCGCGATCAACTGCCGGGTTGAAGAAAATTGTTTGAAGTATTTGTCTCCCTCGGGCGCCAAAAAATCAAACTCCAAATTGCTTTTCAGGAAACATTGGTTTGCCTTGAGCCACTCGGGAGCGTCGCGAGGAGTGAGCAAGACCGGATCGGCATTGATGGGCAGCGAGGGACGCGTGTCGAGATCCTTCGGCTCGTGCAGGCCGTCCAACAAATATCCGGCCGGCCGGTCTTTTTCGGCAGGCAGATAATAAGCATTGTCGGCGATCAGTTGATTGCCGTATTGTCGCAGTGCTTGCGAGCGGATCAAAAAGTTCGGTTCTTCGATTCGTTTTTTATCGGCATAGGTGTTTTTTCCGCCCAAAACCACATCGATTTGGCTATCGTAGCAGGATTTCATGACCTGGGGTTTATCGCCCATCGGATCTTGGGGCCGTCGCGACAATTCGCTGCGATAATGCGGAATAATCAACTCGCGATTTGCCGCCGAAATCAAGCCGACGACGGCAACGGCGGCGATGATGGGCGCGAGAACGCGGATGCGCGAAACACCCGCCGCCATGAGGGCCGTCATCTCGTTGTGGCGTTGGATCCAAGCGACCGTGAACATGGCCGAAACCATTGCCAGAATACCGCTCGTCAGGTCGAACATCAAAATCCAACGATGGGAATAATAGCGGGCGATAAACGGCAAAACGCCGCCGGCCTTATGTCCGCATCGCACGAATTGATCGAGATTCGTAAATACGTCGAAAACGATATAGAGTCCGGTCAGGCTCGTGAAGCAGATCAAAAAGGTCTGTATGAATTGTCGGAGCAAATAACGGTCGATTACGGTCATATTACATCACCTGGCGAATGGCTTGTGCAAGGGCTTGAACGCCGCGGCGAATACGAGGGCACGATACCGCACCGAAGCTCAACCGCATCATGTTGTGGAGCCGCGGCTCTCCTTCGGCGGGGAAACAGTATTCGCCCGGCACATAGAGAACGCCCGCCGCCACGGCGCGATCGAACAAAGGGCCGTCGAGCCCGGTGTGGATTTCCTTGGGCAATCGCACCCAGACGTACAATCCGCCGCCGGGACGTTCCCACGTGATTCCGCCGATGGGCGCGAGGAACTCGTCGGCCGCTTGCAGCATGGTTTCGATTTTTTCGCGATAGCCCGCTCGAATCCGTTCGACCTGCTCGTCGAAAAAACCGCGTTCCAGAACGGTGGTCATTAAAACCTGATTGAAATGGGGCGAACCGAAATCGATGTTGCCTTTTTCGGCCAACACCGGTTTTAACAATGCCGGCGGCAAGATGCCCCAGCCGACGCGGATGCCCGGCGAAAACGACTTGGAAAACGTTCCGGCATGGATTACCGTATCGCCTTCGGCATCGAATGCCCGCAGGCTGGGCGAATCGTCGCCCTCGTAGCGCAGTTCCCGGTAGGCGGCGTCCTCGATCACGTAAATCTTTTGTTCGCGCGACCAGCGTTTGGCGATTTCGACCAGAGCCGCGCGCCGTTCGACGGGGACCGTTATGGAACTTGGATTGTCGAAGTAGGTTGTAACATAGATGGCCTTTACCCGGCTAAGTTCGTCGGCGGCCTTGCGGCGTCGTAGTTCCTCCTCGACAGCCTCGGGAATCATCCCTTGCTCGTCTGCGGCGACTCCGACGGCGCGGACGCCCAAGTTCGTCAACGTGCCCAGGAACACGTAGTAGCTGGGGGCGGCGCAAATAACGATGTCGCCCGCGTTGAGCAAAATATCGCCCACCAAAAACAACAATTGGTTGCTGCCGGCCGTCATCACCACGTTGTCGGGCGAAAGGTTCAGCGCGGCGGCGTTGCAGCCATCTGCCTGCAACATTCGCTCCAACACGGCTTCGCGCAGCGGCGGATGACCGATCGTGGTGCCGTATTGCAATGCGGACCGAGCCAACGCCGGATCGGACCAAATAATGTCCAATGCCTGACGTGTGGGCTCGACCGGAAGCGTTTCCTGATCGACGAACCCGACGGCCAAGGAAATCAGATCGGGCTGCCCCAGCGCTTTCGCCATGAGCAGATTGGCCAAAGGTTCGCCGCTGGCCCAATGTGCTCGTTTACTAAGATATTCAGGCGTTGGCATAGGTTTTTCGCGGGGGGCAACTTTGTTCTTAAGAGGCGCGGTTGCAAGTATTCTTGATTACGACGGAACTTATGGTTTGGATTGGTAGCATAGGGCGGCAGGGCTGCCAACCAATACGAGTTACTGCTCGGTTGGTTTCGATTCGCTCCCGTTGGTCGCCAATTTTTATTAAAAACTTCACGGTCTTTGGGGGCAGTAATATAGGGCAAATCGGCAAGACAGGTCAAGATGTTTTTGGGCGATTGCAGATTACCCCTGCTTGGGTGTATGATACCCCGATGGCACTATGGATTTCCTGGATACGCGAGAAGATTTTCGACCTCTCGGCCTCGGGCTGCAATCTGCTGTTTCCGCCAAGTTGTGCTTGTTGCCATGGGGATTTGTCGAGAATCGCTTCGGATATTCCGCTATGTTTGGATTGCAAGGCCCGATTGGCTCCTGAAAATTGGCATGGGTGCCGACGATGTGCAGGCATCGCGCCCGAGGATCTTGCTCCGCCGGAACGATGTCCGCTCTGTCGTAATGCGCCGCTCCAATTCGATTCGGCGGTTGCGTTGGGCAACTATCATGCAGGCCTTCGCGAGGTGGTGTTGCGGATGAAGCGGCCGTCGCACGATGCTCTTTCGGCAGCGATGGCCCGACTGTTGGCCGACCGGCGCCGCGAGCAACTGCTGGCCCAGCCTTGTGATATGGCGATTCCAATTCCATTGTTTTGGACATGCCGGCTCGGTCGAGGAGGGAACAGTCCTGATGTTTTGGCACGCGGTTTGGCAAAGTTTTTGCAAATTCCATTGCGTCGCGACATTTTGGTCAAACACCGCAACACATTGCGCCAGGCCGACTTACCGCCGTCGCAGCGTTTTCGGAACGTACGCGATGCGTTCCGGGTTCGGCGGCCCGAGGCCATCGCCGGCGCTCGGATTTTGTTGGTGGATGACGTGTTGACCACCGGCGCGACGTGCAGCGAGGCGGCCAAAACGCTCAAAAAAGCCGGAGCAGCTTGGGTTGGCGTAGCCGTGGTTGCCCGGGCACAGGGGAAGTAGGAAAGAGGGGAGTGGGGAGAGAGGAGAGTTTTTTGATCTCCCTCTGGGAGAGGGTTAGAGTGAGGGCGTTCTCTGTGTAGAATTTCTGCGCTCTCCAATTCCCACCAACGCAACGGGCAGGCGTCTTCTAACAAACCACCCCGACTACGAGCCTGTCTCCCCGTTCCACACCTTCCCGCATTCCTCTTGCCCCGCCTTCAAAAAAGAGAACAATACGAGCATGGCAAATGAAAAAACTGAGCTGATAGATCCAAATGCGGTCCCGGTGCATCCCTTTCGTGGGGCGCTGGTGCGAGGGCTGGGCGTTCTTTGCCCTCCGCTGCTGACGATCCTTATTATCGTTTGGGCGATCAACACCACGAAAAGCTATTTTTTCGAGCCGGTCACCGGTTGGGTGCGGGAAGGCTTGGTTTTTTATCTGGCCGATGTGCGCGAAGACCTGGATCAGTCGTTTCCCGCCACAAAAAAAGCGATCGTCAACGGCCAACCGTATCATCAGCTCGATAATGGTTCCTTTATTCCTCTGGCCATCTACGAACGTGTCCAAAAGCAGCCTGGCACGACGCAGCTTATCACCGGCGAGGATTATTATCGCCGTTATGTCGATTTAACCTATCTTCGCCCGTATTGCGCCATTCCTTTCTTTCTGGCCCTGTTTATTCTGCTGTTGTATTTCCTGGGCAAGTTCATGGCGGCGGGGATCGGTGGCTATTTCGAGCGTTTGTTCGAGCGTTTTATCGCGCGATTGCCGGGCGTTCGCGGCGTCTATTCGGCCGTGAAACAAGTCAGCGATTTCTTGTTCACCCAACGCGAGCTCAAGGTTACCAGGGTCGTGGCCGTCGAATTTCCACGTAAAGGAGTGTGGTCCGTAGGATTTGTAACGGGCGAAAGTTTGCCGGCGATTTATGAAGCGGCCGGCGAGCCGATTTTGGCTGTTTTGATTCCCTATTCGCCCGTGCCAGTTACAGGCTGCACCATTACGGTGCGCAAGAGCGAGTGCATTGATCTGAATCTCACGTTCGATCAAGCGTGCCAATTCATCGTGAGTTGCGGCGTCGTGGTTCCGCCGGCGCAGATCCAGAATATGAAAAACTTGGAAGACGATTAATATCCGTTCTGTGCCATGCCTCTTCGACTTGGAACACGTGCGAGCGCTTTAGCCCGATGGCAGGCCCAGTGGGTTGCCACGGAGTTGCAGGCACGCGGCGTCGCCGTCGAGCTTGTGCCTATCAGCACCGCCGGCGATCGACAGCAAGAATCATTGAAAAATATCGGCGGGCAAGGCCTTTTTACCAAGGAAATTCAGCGTGCGCTGCTTGAGGATCGCATTGATTTGGCCGTGCATAGTTTGAAGGACTTGCCGACGGAAGGATATTTTTCCTCGGCTGCAAGCGTGAAAACGGGCGAAGCTGAGCATGGCGAGCGATTTGGTTTATGTTTGGCGGCCGTCCCGCCTCGCGCCTCCGCAGCCGATGTGTTCGTATCGCAAAAATTCAAGTCGCTCGAAGCCTTGCCGCGCGGCGCTACGGTCGGAACAGGCAGCCTGCGTCGTCGGGCGCAATTGCTGCACACGCGGCCTGATCTGCAAATCAGCGACATACGCGGCAATGTCGATACACGCCTGCGCAAGTTGCAGGAAGGGCAATTCGAAGCCCTGATACTTGCCGAGGCAGGTCTGCGGCGGTTGGGGTTCGAGCAACACATTACCCAAACGCTGCCATTTGAGTTGATGCTCTCGGCGGTCGGTCAGGGCGCTTTGGGGCTTGAAACGCGCGAGGAGGACGATGCCACGCGGCAGGCCGTAGCGCCATTGGACGACCGATCCACCCATGCGGCCGTGCTGGCCGAACGCGCGATGCTGGCTGCGCTGCAAGGCGGCTGCTTGGCGCCGATTGCCGCGCTGGGCCGCGTCATCGATGATCGACTAACGTTGCTCGGGCGGGTCATTGCTCACGACGGCTCGCAAAAGCTCGAAGCTTCGGATAGCGTTTTGTTGTCTCAAGACGCGGACGATCTTTTCGCGGCCGCTCTGCAACTTGGCCGTCGCGTGGCCGAATCCTTGCGGGCCCAAGGCGCGGATCAGTTGATCCAAGCATCGCGGCATCTTTGATTTTCTACAGACTTCGCTCAAATCCGCCGGTGATGAACAACAAGCGGAGGGATATTTGCTCGGGCGCGAGGCGGCAAAGCTTAGCGACGGCCAATCGGTACGCTTCGAGTTGAGGGCGATAGAATTCGACGCGAGCGGCGACGGCCTGGGGATTGTCCGAGGGCAGTGCGTCGCTCTTGAAATCCATTACGTCGGCGGCCACGATGCGGGGGCCGTCATAGAGGGCCGTAAGACGGTCGATCGAACCATTCAATATTGTATTGTCCTGCCGCACGGCGAAAGGACGTTCTCGCCAAACTTGCCACCGCCATTGCGAGGAACCATTGGGTGCGTGGATCGGGCAGTTCTGAGCGGCAACGGCCGGCTTTTGATAGGTTGATCGCGACAATGCCTGACGGATTGCCGGCTTTTCAAGCGAGGCATAAAAAACTTTAAGCAGCTCATCGACGTTGAGCCCTCGGTATCGGGGCTCGGCGGCGATGCGTCGCAATACGTCTTCCTCGGGCCGGCCGTCGTCGAGCCATTCGATCTGCTGGAACCAGGCGTGGAGCAGCGTGCCGCGGTCGAGCTGGGGCGAGGCGTCGAGACGCAATTGGCGGGCAAGATCGATCTTCGGACCGCCTTCGAGTTGCGAGGGGCTGCGGCGATCCAACCCGCGTGGCGCTTGCCGGGAACATTCGGCCAGCCGGATAATCTGCGGTTGCTCTTCGCCAGGCATCGGCTTGGGGGTGGCCGTTGTTTTCAATTGGGTGAACCACTGCGAATTACCATGTTCGTAAAGCAAGGTTTGCGGTTCGGCCGATTTTCCTTCGGAGAGAGCGGCACGAAGCACGCCTGCCCAGGTGTCGGGA
>CAZNMP010000034.1:0-12680 GCA_964573875.1 uncultured Planctomycetaceae bacterium
CCTTGAAAAGGACGATATCCTCTGAATAGACGCCGTCCGTTTGATGGCTTTGAAGAATACTTGCCCGGATGGAATCCTCGGACTGAACGGCGCCGAAAACATGAGGTGGATCGAATCTTCGGAATGTCTCACCTTCGCTGTGGTCAGCCACATAGGCGGCAAAGGCGGGATTACAATAGACTACCGAGGGAGATGCCTGATCCGTCGTTTGTGCGGTAATGACCACACCGTCTTCCTGGCAATCGAAGACGCGGCGGAATAAGTGTTGTTCGTCAAGTCCGGGGTGGAATTCCTCTTCCACCTCTACAACATTTTCGACCCGAATTGGGAAAAGTGCTGCATGCCCCATGACAGCCTCCCTTGAAAGAGCATCCTGGAAGCACGATAGGCTAGATGGATGCCCTCTAATGTAGTACTATCGTAGATAATGTCCATAGCACTTAAAGGGCGATTTCCCAAAACAGGGGTATTTTGTCCAAATAAGTTCGACTTTTTCGGGGGGGTATGCCAATTCCTTGGCATTAAGGCTCGCAATCCCCCAATTCCGGTGCCCTTGCTCAATGGGCGATGTGGCTGGCAATCAAACTGCCCAAGTTGCGAGGTTCCGCCCGTTGCAGGCGTTCCAGGATGCATTCCCAGCGATAAGCGAAGCTGCCCGCTTCGTCCCGGGGGCGATGTTTGAACAGCGTGTCGAATGCCCTTTTTCGCTTGCGGTATTCCAATTGAATCTTCGAGAACCGCGTGACGAAAGCATCCACGTAAAGCGTGGCGAATTCCTCGGGATTCGTCATTAAAAAGCGACGCGAATTGACGGGATCCGCATATTCGGCGGCAAAATGTTCCAGGTTCGTGTGGTAATCCGCAAATGTGCCTGTCTGGTCGGCCACAATGATTTCCACGGGTATTCCTGCGTCATTCATATTCATCACTTCATCGCCGTCGTCGAAGACGACGCGGCCGTGGACGTCGCAGCGGCCGACGATCATGTTGGGAGCTGCCGCTTGGCCGAGCAATCGGGCCAAATGCGTGGCGAAGGCGGGATCGAGCAATTTATGGGGCGGTATTTTGTCGGTAGCCATGCCGCGGATATAGTCGCGCTCGAAATAGGGCGACCAGATCGTGGCGTTTTGCAGATCGCTGCAAGGGCCCGTATAGCGCTCGCTGATGCGTTTTGCACTGGTGCGCGGCGGCAGATTCATGCCCAATTGCCGGCATCCAAGGCGTCGATCCAGGATATATTCGGTGTATTCCTCGGATTGGATGATGGCATCGAGCAATTTCATGCCGTCGTTGAGATGCTCGCGGATGCCCCATTTTTGCATCCGAATGATTTTAATAATCTCTTCCGGCACGCCTTGCTGCTTGATCTGGGCGATGTAAACGTCGCGCCGGCCGGGCACGGGTGTTCGATGCGACAGCGAATGCACCACCCGGCCCATGTTGACGTATTCCAAATTGCCGAATTCGCGGACGAAATTAAAGATGAATCCCCGGCATTTGTCGTCGCAGAGTCGCAGCAATTCCGGATCGCGGGTTTCCTCGGCCAGATCGAAGATCGGGTCGAAGATCAATTCGCCCTCTTCAATGCGGCCGCCGGGAAGCCAGTCGATCTGCATGAAGAATTCGGAACTCAATTCAAGGAGCGTTTCCTCGGAAACGGTTTTTTCGTCCTCTCCGATCAACGCGGCGCACATGTTGTTGCGCCATTCGACCTGATGGAGGTCATCGTGCTGGAAACCAGGCGGAACGGCGTCGCGAAACGCCCGTTCCAAGGTTTCATAAGCCGTATTGAGGTCTTCCGCGCTCAATGCGGCGAAGTCGTAGGATGCAAAATTGCGTTTTGAAAATTGTTGTTTGTCGGCCATGAAGAAATCGACTTCAGGGCGTCCGTGCAAATTGACGCCGGCCGAGAACTCGCGGATTTCGGTCAAGTGCCGCCGCAACGCCTGCTCGTCGAGACGGCCGAGATGCGTAAACGCCTCGTAGGTCAGAAACCGCGTGCCCGTCGTCTTGCTATAGAAATACATTTCGCGGCCGCGGATGGCGATTTTCGACGTGGCGATCATCCGCTTCATCTCATCGGGATTGAGCGGCAAAGGGCTGATGCGCCAGCATTCGCCCCGGTGCTTGATCGCCGTCCGAACCTTCTCATTACGCACTAACAGAAATCGAACTCGATGTTTCGGCGCCAATTGCTGCAACAATTCGTCGGCATGAAAGGCGAGTTCCATGTTGTCGGGATCGGGACGGATCAAAATCGCGTCGTCTTCCATCAACAGGTCAACCGAGTTGCGCCACTCGACGGAGGATTCCTGCTGATTGAGCGGGGGTAAGTTGAATTTCGCGCGCTGGGCGTTCAACTGGTCGATGTAAGCCATCCGCTGCGTGGCGTGAATGCCTGGAAGCGTAATGATCGTGTAACCGTAGGGAAACACCGTGGCAATCCGGGATTTCAACTTCCCGGTGCTGTCTTTCGCCAGCGGATGTTCGCCAATGATGCGGGGTAGCATGACGTTACGGTTTCCTCTCCGGCGACGAAGTGACTTGCACGCGATTGCCGAAGTATTTCCGCGCGACCGCGGCCAGATCTTTCAGTTGAACCGCTTCCATCCTTGCGTCGAAGGTCTTGTTGAAGTCGTAGCCCAAACCGTAGAGTTCATCGAGCAGGGCCTGCTGAGCCTGCGAGGCAACTGTCGTGTTCTCCTGGGCATGCAGGGCGATCACCCGCTGCTTGGCCGTGCGGAATTCATCCTCGCTGATCTTGCCTTCCTTGGCACGCACGACATTGTTTTCGATCCGGCCAAGCACCTCATCGAGCTTGTCGGGCCTGGTTTGCGCGATAATCTCGAAGAAACCCGGCGCGGGACCGGTCATCTGACTTGCATGAACGAAGTAAACAAGTCCCTCGCCGCGCAGTTCATTGTGCAACCAACCGCCGGGATAATGATAGCCGGCCATCACCGCGCCCAACAACGTCATGGCCGCATAATCTTCCTTCTGAAGGATTCCCGGCGCTGGATATCCTACCAACACCATCGCGGTTTGCTTGCCGATTTGCTTATGACGAAGGACCGTTTTTTCAATCGCGTTGGAACGGTCGAACGAAAGTGGAGCAAAATTCGGATCCGGTTTGAGGTTGCCGAAAAGTTTCGTTACCAGCGTTAGGGCTTCCTCGGGGTCGATATCGCCGAACACGCTGACCGCCATGTTGTTCGGCACGAAATACTTGGCATGAAAGGCCTGCAAATCCGCAGCCGTCAGCTTTTTCACGGTTTCGGTCTTGCCGCCCGGCATAAGATGATAGGGGGAGGCGGCAGGCAACGCATCGGCAAACAACTCGCTGATTTCCTGGTGCGGATCGTCGGCCCGCCGAGCGATGGCGCCCAGGGCAAGCTGCTGCACCTTGGCATATTCCGACGCCGGGAACGTTGGCCGCGTGATGCATTCGGCGAACAAGGCGGCGGCTTGGGGAAAATCGGCTTTTAACGTCGTCGCGCTGCCGAAAACGGTGAAGCGCCCCGCGCTCATGGCCAACTGTCCGCCGATCGAGTCGAAATACTCGGCAATTTGCTGGGCGGTATGATCGGCCGTGCCCATGTCGAGCATCGCGCCGACCAAAGACGCGCGCCCGGCCGTTTGTTCGTCGTCGACAAGCGATCCGCCCAGGGCGAACGCTTGGATATTCACCAAAGGCAACCGGGTGTCGCGCCGCAGCAGCACGCGTAGCCCATTCGGAAGCTTCACGCTGCGAATGGCACTATCGGCCGTCTTGTTTTTCGCGGCCTCCGCTTTTGCCGCGACACCGGGCGGGGTGATGGTTACGCGGTTCAGCCGCTGCGGCAAAAGATAACGCCGGGCCGCGTCGCGTACTTGCTCGGCCGTCACCTTTTGGATGTTTTCGACGTAGGTTTTATCGAAAAGCGGATCGGCGGCCGTGATATAATTGCGTCCCAGGCTTTCGGCCGCCTGTTGGACGGTTTGCCGCCCAAAAACCAATTCGGCCGCCTTCTGCTTCTTGGCTTTGGCCAACTCCTCGGGACCGATCAACTCCTCGCGCAGACGATAGACCTCGTGGAGGATTTCTTCACCGGCTTTTTGCTGGGTTTCGGGCCGGCTGACGGCCATAACGGCGAAAAAGCCCGCCACGTAATGCGGCGTGTCGCTGGCGGCGTTCACGCCCAGCACGAGCTGCTTCTCGTACTTCAACCGTTGGACTAATCGCGAGCTTTCGCCTTCGCCAAGAATATAGGCCGCGATATCGAGCGGATACATATCGGGGTTCGAGAGCTTGACCGTCGGCCAAGCGAAGACCATGTCGTAGGTGGCGCCTTCCATTTCTCGGAAAGCCTCACGCGGCGAGACTTGTTCCGGTTCCTCGACCAGCGGCACATAGGTTTCATGGCCGCGCGGCGTGCCGGCGTATTGCTTGGCGACTTCACTCAATACTTGTTGCGTGTCCACGTCGCCGACGACCACAAATATCTGATTGTTCGGGATGTAACGCTCATGATAGAAATCCATGATCGTTTGGTTCGTCGTGGCGTTCAGAACGTCGAGGTAGCCAATGATGGGAATCCGTGCCGGATGCACGCTGTAGACGGTCTCGTGTAGCATTTTCCACAGCACGCGCTGACGGTTGGTTTCGCCATCGGCCAGTTCGCGGCGCACCACTTTTAACTCGCGCGCGAATTCGGCAGGGTCGAACTTAATGCGTTGCATCGAGTCGGCCGTCAATTCCACGGCTTGCAGCGTGTTTTTTGCGGGACAATCAATAAAAAAGGCCGTCAGGTCGTTCGATGTATAGGCATTCGTGGCGCCGCCAAACGTATTGACCAGCTTTTCCACTTCTTTTTCCGTGCGGCGCGTGGTGGTGCCGCCGGCGGCAACGTGCTCCAAGACGTGGCTCAGCCCGGCCCCCAGGTTTTTGCCTTCAAAGGCGCTGCCGGTATTTTTCACATAACACCGGACCGTGGCCACGGGAGCGGCATGGTTTTCCTGCACGATCACCGTCAGGCCGTTGGAAAGCGAAGCGACCGTGATGTTGTCGGGCAATTGCAGAAGACCGACACAGGTCGGACGTTCCGGTTCGGCCGCGATCACGGCAAGTTCCAACACGCAAAACAGCCCGGCGGCGAGCATCATGCTTGCACGAAATTTCACGTTTTATCTCCCAAGGAATACGAAATAATGATAATTCAACCGACTCATGGGTCTCAGAATAGTAATGTCGGGAGGGCGACCAAAGGAAGCCCGGGAAACAGGAGTTTTCGGCCCAGTACTGCCAGACATTATTTACCTGAGTATCAATAACCCTCCGCGTAAGTGTAGAACACGAACAGGCTTCCGTCTCTAGCGGGGGACCGAAAATTTCCGCAACTCCGCGTTTTCGAAGGAGTAATCGAAAACCAACCAGCGGCCGTTTTCCTGCCGCAGGTCCACGGCCAAGTATTCGGCGAAGCCTTGGTAGGGAATCTCGCCCGAGCGATCGCGGCCTGTACCGATTACGCGGAACTTGACCTTTGCCGACGGCGGATTGGTCAGCCTGTTGATTTTGGTTTCCAAATCCGTAAGTCGTGCTTTTGTGACCTCTACCCGATTAAGAACCGCGCGCGCCTCGATCTGAACCTTAACGGCTTTCGGGGAAACATTTTCCAGCAGGCGGTTGATGTCATTCGCTTCGGCAGCCGCGACGATGGCGTCCAGGCAATCCTCGACCGCTTCCTGATCGGTGGTGATGCACCGTTCAAGCAACAATCCCCCGCCGACAAGTACGCCAACGCCTAGCATGATCCAAAGGAAGCGGCCGCGGCCCGTACGAAGCAAAGCCAAGGCCAGCAGGGCCTCGATCACGATGCCGCTCAAAACAATCGGCCAGGGACTTTCAAGCATAAACATGATGGAGTCCCCTCAGGGAAAATATTCCTTGCACGATGAGAAATGAGACATTCTTCCCCAGATGGAGCAAAGTCGCATTTCAAACCGCGTATGGTATGGGAAGCCCCTCGTTTATTCCAACTCTCCGCGTTTCCACGCGATCAGTTCACGAATGATGTCGTCCAAGCGGTAACGGGCGCGAAGACCGGTCAGACGATGGATTTTCGTCAGATCGGGCACGCGGCGACGGCAATCCTCGAAATCGTCGCCATAGGCTTTGGCATAACTGACGAATTCAATCTTCAGCGAAGGATCCACCGCCGCAATCACGCGCTCGGCAAGTTCCAAAATGCTTACGGGCTCGTCGCTGCCGACGTTGAATACGTTGCCGACCGCGTCGGGGTTTTCCATCAGTGCCAAAATCATGCGAACGACGTCGCTTACGTGGCTGAAACAGCGCTGCTGCCGTCCGTCGTCGTGGACCACCAGAGGCCGGCTCGCCAAGGCCGCATCGACCAACCGCGGCAGCACCATGCCATAAGCGCCCGTTTGGCGAGGGCCCACGACGTTGAACAGCCGAGCCACGACGGTCGGCAATTTGCGCTCGCGCCAATAGGCCAGTGTTAAAAATTCATCAATGGCTTTCGACACGCCGTAGGACCATCGAGGACGAGTGGTGGGCCCGAACACCAAATCGTCTTCTTCCATCCACACCGATTTGGGGTTCTTTCCATAAGCTTCGCTGGTGCTGGTGATGAAGAATTTGACGCTCCGGCCATTCTCGATCAAGCGGCCTAGTTCTCGCAATATCAGTTCGGTCGTGTAGATGTTCGTCTCGATCGTATGGATCGGGCTTTGTGCGATCAACTGCACGCCGACGGCCGCCGCCAGATGATATACCTCGTCTGCATCGGCCACGAGACGGCGGACAAGTTCTTCGTCGGCCACCGTTCCCTTGAGATAGCGAAGTTGGGGATGGTTTTGCACGGTCGCCAGATTTTCAACCCTGCCGGTGGATTCGTCGTCGACGACCGACACACGATCGCCCCGCGCCAGCAAGGCTTCGACCAGATGGCTGCCGATAAATCCCGCGCCGCCGGTGACGAGACAGTGTTTCATGGTTGGTAAAGCTGTCGGTTATCCGTGATTCTTGATCCGTAAGAAACCGCAAGGGAGCGCTCGTGGCGGATTCCTATTTCTGATTGTCCTTCCGATTATCTTTCCGATTGGCCGCAATGGATGCGAGAATGGAAATACCCAGCAGTGCTCCGACAGCCAACAAGGAGATCCACGTTGGAATCGGTTCCATGCCCTCGCGTTCCAGCCAGTAGGCAACCATCATTTTGACGCCCACGAAGGAGAGTATCGCGGCCAATCCGTAATGCAGGTAGCGAAACATTTCGACGCTGCCGGCTAGAAGGAAATAGAGCGCGCGAAGCCCCAGAATGGCGAAGATATTCGAGCTGAACGCAATAAACCGATCATCCGTGATGGCCAGCACCGCGGGCACGCTGTCCACGGCGAACATCACATCGGTGCTTTCGATCACCAGAAGAGCCAGAAACAACGGCGTAATGCACCACCGGCCGTTTTCATGTGCAAAGAAACTATGTCCATGCCGGCGATGATCCTCATGGGTTATCCGCAGAAAACGTCTTGCCAGCGAAAGCAGGATATTGCTTTCCGGGTGGACGTCCACGCCGCTGTGCCTTGCCAGTTTGTAGCCCGTATAGATCAGGAACAAACCGAAAATCGGCACGATCCACGAAAAACGATGAATGAGTTCGATGCCGGCAAGAATAAACGCGAGCCGCATGACGATCGCGCCGAGGATGCCCCAAAACAGCACCCGATACTGATACATCAAGGGCACGGCGAAAAAGCGAAAGATCACCACGAAGACGAAGATGTTGTCCATCGACAACGCCTTCTCGATCAGATAGGCCGTCAAGAATTTCGTGCCCGCATCCGAACCGTCCCACCACCAGATTACGCCGTTGAACGCTAACGCCAAACTGATCCAGAAAACGCTCCAGGCGGCCGATTCTCGGAGTTTCGGCGCGTGGTCGTGCCGGTGAAATACCAACAGATCAAGCGCCAGCAAAACGATCACCAGCGCCCCGAATCCAATCCAATGCCAAGCGACGGTGTCGGGCACGTTGTTCCTTCCACATCAAAACCGGACCTGGAACAATCGCCATCCCGCCGCGTCAAGAGATCGCATCCGAAAGTCAATCGAATGCGAAGTTCTTTGCCGCGATGGGGATGTCGCATTCCATCCCTACGGGATGGCTTCCAGGCGTTTATCGACAGTACCAGTTATTTCGAGGCGGTGCCTTCGTGCTTGCCGACCAGCCACAACAGGATGGGAGCCGCCACATAGATCGAGCTGTAGGTTCCCGTGGCCACGCCCACGATCAACGCAAACGCGAATCCATGAACCGCTTCACCGCCCACAAGGTACAAAACCACCACCACCAACAACACCGTGAACGAGGTGAGCAAGGTGCGGCTCAACGTTTGGTTCGTGCTGTCGTTGACCATCTTGCGTGTGAGGTCCGGGTTCTTGCCGCGTACTTCACGAATTCGGTCGAAGACGACGATCGTATCGTTCACCGAGTAGCCGATGATCGTCAGGAACGCGGCCACGATGGCCAGATTGATCTTGAACGGCTCGATCATCAAAAAGCCGAGGAACGGGGCCACGTAAATGCTCACGGCAATGGCTCCCAACATCACGAAGACGTCGTGGATCAACGCCACTACGGCGGCAAAACCGAACGCCACGCCTTGGAACCGGATCCATAGATAGATAATCATGCAGATCCAGCTAGCCACTAGTGCCAGAATCGCTTGCTGCTGCGTGTTGCCGGCCACGGCCGCGCCGATGGTGCTGGAAGCTGGGAAAATCGGATTGTCGGCCAATTGTTTTTCCAGCACGGTTATCAGCGTTTTGGTCTTATCCGGCGGAAGCAGGATCAGCATCTCCCATTCCTTGTATTCCTTGCGGTCACCTTCTGTGTACTTGCCGTTCGTCAACCGGAACGGTGTGGTGTCAGTCGAGAGATTCAAGGAATCCATTGCCGAGGTGATCAACTGCGCGGCGGCCTCGTGATTGAGCGCCGTCTTGAAAGTCAAGCGTAGTTGCGATCCGCCAATGTAAGCATCCGACAGTGTCGCAACCGCTTTCTCGGCGGGTGGAGCCTTCACAAGCTCCTCCTTCACCGGAGAAGTTGCCGGCTTCGCGCTCGGCGTCTCGGCGGGCTTGGCTGCATCGGCCGCTTTATCCGCTGCCGCCGGCTTAGCTTCAGCCGGCTTCTTGGCCGGTTCGTCGGCCAGGGCCAACATCAAGGCATCGTTGCCTGCCGCGGCCAACATGGTACGAGGCGGCAAGTCGTTGCGTGATTGATCCTTGCCCGAAGGTTTGACCGGATTCTGTTTGGCCGGCTCTTGCTGGGGCGTCTCTTTCTTTCCTTCTTGAATCAGTCGCGGTTCGGTGCATTTCTCGATGGCGTTCCGCGCCAGTTTATCGCCGAACACTGCCGTGAGTGTATCTTTCACCTTCGACATTTCCGGCTCCGACGTATTGATCACGAATCGCAAGCCGGCTTCTTCACCGGTCAGATGGACGTCGCTGATGGCCAAGTCTTCGAGCTTGCCGCTCAGGGCATTACGCACCTCGGCGGTGTCCTGCGGCTTGTCGAACAACGCTTGCACCGACACGCCGCCGGTGAAGTCGATATCGAACAAGCCCTTGCCGCGATAAAACGCCACGACAATCGCCATCACCGTAATGATGATCGAAGCCGTGCAGGTATAGCGAAACCAGCCCATGAAGTCGATGTTCGTGTGGCCGATCACGCGAAGCATCTTCACCGTGGTGATCCACTGCCGCTTCTCGGCGATATCGAAGATCACGCGCGACACGAACACCGCGGTATACATACTGATGGCCACGCCGAGCCAGAGGGTAACGGCAAAGCCTTTCACCTGATCCGACCCGATGACGTAAAGCACCGTGGCGGCCAGCAATGTCGTTAAGTTGGCGTCGATGATGACCGCGCTAGCCCTTTGGAAGGCGTTGCGGATGGCCATGCGCAATGTGGCGCCGCGCTCCAACTCTTCTCGCAATCGCTCGTAAATCAATACGTTGTTATCGACCGCCATGCCGACCGTCAATGCAAGGCCCGCGAAACCGGTCAAGGTGAACGCCGCCTTGATCGAGAACATCACGGCAAACAACATCAGCATGTTCAGAACCAAGGCGATATTGGCCACAAGGCCCGAAAAACGGTAGTACCAAAGCATAAACAAGGGCACCAAGATACACGCGATAATCATCGCATTGGTGCTCTTTTCAATCGTATCTTTTCCCAACGTCGGACCACTGAACAACTTGCTGATCGGCTGTTTCGTCAATGCGGCTGGCAAGCTGCCGGCGTTCAACACGTTGACCAACTCTTGCACTTCCTCCGGCGTGAACGAACCGGTAATTTCGCCGCGGTCGGTAATCGTGCTTTGAATCGAGGGCGCGGAGTACAGTTCGCCGTCGAGCACGATACCCAACTTATAGGTGAAGTCGGTCATTCGGTCGGGCAGATGGTTGCCGGTCAATTCGCCGAAAAGCTGGCCGCCGGCATTGTTGAACTGAAAATTGACGCACGGCTTGCCGCTGCGGTCGCTGCTGGCCTCGGCCCGGGTCAAGTAGGCGCCCGTGACATTGTAGATATCCTGCAACACGAGGACTTCGGTGACATCGCGCTCACCGATCTTGCGTTGGCGCGTGGCGATTCCGGTGTAGCCGCCGCCCATGAAGCTCTTTTCCTCGCCGTCCTTGACCGGCAACCACCAGGCCACGCGATTCTTGCCCGACAGATCCATGATCTGTATCTTCGAGGGATCGGCCATTGCGCGGTCGATGATGTCCTGGTCCGTGCGTTTATCGGCCAAGATGCGGAACTCAAGGTTGCCCGCCCGGCTGATGATACGCTCGATGCGCTGCACTTCGGCGGCATCGCGTTCCGGCACGAGGATTTCAAGTTGTTCGACGCCGTACTTGCGGATCGTCACTTCTTTTTGTCCGCCGGGATTGACGCGCCGGCTGACGGCCGCGATCAACTTATCCATGTCAACCGCCGGTTGATTGGGATCTTTTTGGGCTTTATCCACCTCGTAGACCAACAGGGCGCCGCCGCTGAGGTCGATGCCGAACTTCATGTTGGGGCCGAGCGTCAAAATGGCGACACTGGCCAACAAGCTGAACAAGCAAAGACCGATCTTCCAGCCGTGGTCGGGCATGCGAAGCTTGCGGCCCAAATATCCGCCGAGATAAAACGACACGACGAACGTGCCGAGAGCCACCAAAAAGTTGACATACCAGGGAATCGCAATCGGAGTCTGGTCCGCGGCAAACAAGGCATTCACATACCAAGGCATGGCGATAAGGTTCCTATGTAGGATTATTTATTTTCAATCGTTTCGGTCGAAAGTTCGTCGCCCATCACACGGCTGACCGAACTGAGTGTCATTCGCAGTTTTGTATTCGTGGTTTCGTCTACTTTAATGGTCACTTCGTCGGCTTCACGATGCACGTTCGTCACGACGCCGTAAATTCCGCCGACGGTCAACACGCGGTCGTTCTTTTTGATGGCCGCCAACATGGTTTGCCGCCGCGACTGTTCTTTGCGCTGCGGACGAATCAGCAGGAAATAGAATAAAATGAAAATGGCGACAAACGGGAGCATCGATTGCAAGAGCATGAAGGTATCGCCGCCGCCGGCCGCCCCCCCCGCAGCTCCCGCGCCCCCGGCATCTTGGGCAAACAAAACAACCCTGTCGGCAAGATTCGCAAACATCGTTTCCACGTGAATATCCCCAATTCGGAGTCTTGTAAGCTTGCTATCTTATGCTCTAACCCGGTATGCGACAAGGGGAAACTATGGGGTGTGAAGATAGAGAAGAGCGGATGGCTGGGCTATTGCTTGTCTTGCGCTCTCAAGGGTAGCTAGATCACTTGCCAACGGCAGTTTCGATGATTTCCCGACAAGATGGGCTGGCGTTATCCCCGTTTAGCCGTTTCAAGCTGTTTAGCCATGGCCTCATCGACGGAAATCCGGCGAATTGCGGTGGCATGGCCTGTCTCGGGATCAATATCCACAATGCTGCCGTTGATGCGCACGTCTTCGGTGGCAACGTCGTAATGGGTGGGACGAAACGTGCGGGTTGTTTCCATCACCCGATCAATCCTTCGGCCCAAAATGCTCTCGTGAGGGCCTGTCATCCCAACATCACATTGAAAAGCCGTTCCCTTGGGTAGTATCCGCTCGTCGGCCGTGGGCACGTGGGTGTGGGTGCCCAGGACAGCACTGACGCGCCCGTCGAGGTGCCGGCCCATCAGTTGCTTGTCGCTCGTGGCCTCGGCATGAAAATCGACCAAGATCACGCGGATCTCCTCCGGCAATGCGGCCAATACGCGGTCTGCCGCATGAAACGGACAATCTACCGGCGGCATGAAAACCCGACCCTGCAACACCATAATTGCTACGCCCACCTGCTGCCGCGCTCGCAGAATAGCATATTCTCGGCCCGGTGCGTTGGGCGGATAGTTGGCGGGCCGCACGATCCGTCGCTCGCTCTGCAAAATCGGGAATATCTCGCGGCGTCGATACACATGGTCGCCCATCGTGATGCCGTCGATGCCCGCGGCGATCAGCTCGTGATAGATTTCCGGCGTAAGCCCCGAGCCGCCCGCAATGTTTTCGGCATTGGCCACCACCAGATCGAGATTTTCCTCGGCGCGCAACCCC
>CAZNMP010000035.1:0-12655 GCA_964573875.1 uncultured Planctomycetaceae bacterium
GGGGTCTTCCGGCAAATACATGCGGCGAGCATACCAATCGCCGGCCATCGGAACCGATTGCGGCCCCCAGTGCGCCCAGATGCCGAACTTGGCATCGCGAAACCAATCGGGGCATTTGTATTGTTTCAACGAATCCCAGTTTGATTTGAATGGTCCATCCGCCGTTTTTGTAACCTCATCGGCCGCGCTAGCCGCAACGACCGACGCACAGGTCATCAATAGATACGCAGTCCAACGAAGAATCACAAGCGTTCTCATTGCTTCATTCCTTGTTCAATATCTCAATTAGCTGAAGGTGTCCCAAAATTTAACTGAGGGTATCACGTAATTATGCTGAAGGTATCCCATATTTTGCTGAGGGTATCCCATAATTTTATGCCAGGGCCGTTTACGGCCCTTGTCCGCCGCAGGCGGTATTAGGCCCGTGCGTTTACGCCGGGATAACGAACGCCGAACAAACAGATATTCCTCAACCGTATGGCATGTCAGGGTCGTTTACGACCCTCCTGCACCTTTTCTCCCGCTATTTTGGTACGCCACTTTCAGGAAACCCTCAATTAGCTTACCAGCTTCACGCCGACTCGATAATGATATTCGCATACTGCACGGTATCGCCCGTGCGGATCAGTCCGATCGCCAGGGGAACACGTTTTTTGAACTCCACGTGCGGTTCGTGCGATAGAACGACGTCCCGCAAAGCATTGGCGAACGACCTTCGCACAGCCTCGGTATTATGTTGTAAAAATTCCTCGGCCATCCAGGCTTTGCCGATCGAAAAATTACGTCCGATCGTTTCAATCACTTGCAAAACCGTCGGAACGTCATCGACCAGCGCAATGTCCACGGTCTCAACGGTCGGCCAAAACGGAAACCCGCGATCCGCAATCACAAGGGTATTGGTGTGACGGACGCGGGATAGCAGATCGTTGATGCGCGGATTCAGAATGCCACTTTTTAGCATGACGGTTATTTTGCACGACACACAGGCTAACCGTCCATAGCGAATCTTTGCGGAAGCATGACGATATTTGACTTCAACGCATTCGCCGAAATGTCTCCGGCGCGAGTCCGAAGACGCTCTTAAACGCTCGCGAAAAGTGAAAAGGATCGCTGAATCCCAACTCGGCAGCCACCTTTTTGACTAACGTCCCCGGATCCTGCAATCGCTCGGCTGCCCAGTTCATTTTCAGCCGCATGAGATACTGATAGGGCGTCTGGTGATCGTAGCGGCGAAACAGACGGCATAAATACGCCGGGTTGACATGGCATTCGCGCGCCACCTGCGATTGCGTTTGCAAGTGCAAATGCTGCGATTGAATGTGCTGAAGACATCGCTGATAGGTCGCGAACGACGGCATCTCGGCCGCTTCCCAAGGCATGGGGCTATCGGCTGCCTTGAGGATCAAGTGCTCCAGCAATAGTTCGCAGATCCGCGAGCCATAACGCGATCCTTTCAACGCATTTTGGATCAAATCATCGAAGATGCCTTGCATCGCTCCAAGTGCGGAGATGCGGATAACGCGCCCCGGTGTTAAACCGCATTGCCGCAGCAATCGCGCAACGCGGTTCCCCGTGAAGTTAATGAAATACTTCACCAAAGGATCGGCTGCATCCGTCGTAATGTGCTGGGCGACATGAGGCCCATAGAAAAACATCACGCCCGGAAACAGAGCGTAGTCCTCTCGGCCCAATCGGAGCGACCCTTTGCCGCGGGCGACAAGCTCCAAGGCATGGTAAGGAAACGTCGGCCGATGAATCGCATAATCCGAGGCGCACCGTTCGCATCCGCCTGAAACCACCGACACCGGCTTGGACGGCGGCGGTGCCAAATCCAAATAAAAACGCTTGGCCTGCAACACCTGGGGAGAGAAAAACGCCGGCGGAACTTCCAAGGACGTGTGCTTTTTCATGGCTTTTCCTCAGGTCAAATATCGTCATCCAATCGTCAACAATCGTCATAGCAAACACCAATATCGCCTTTTAATATAGCATTATCGTGACTCCAAGTTAAGTCAACATACGGCATGTTTTGCCGCACTCCACAAAAAGGATCCGATCATGCAAACCTCGCAAACTTCTTCTTCCAACTTTTCTTCGCCAGACAAAGACGATTTAATCGTCGTCACGGGAGCCGGCGGCTTCATCGCAGGCTCTCTGGTGCGATATTTCCACGACAAAGGCTTCACGAAGATCCGGGCCGTGGATAAAAAGCCCTTGCCCGATTGGTATCAACGCGTGCCAGGCGTCGAAAGCCTCTCCCTGGATGTTAGCTGCGAAGCAAATTGCAAACGGGTTTGTGAAAATGCCGCGGAGGTTTACAATCTGGCTGCCGATATGGGCGGCATGGGCTTCATCGAGCGGAACCGCATCGAATGCCTCCGCTCCATCCTTATCAACACCCACATGATCGAGGCTGCCTACCGCGCGGGCGCCCGGCGCTATTTCTTCTCCTCCTCGGCCTGTGCCTACAATACGGATTTGCAAAAAGATCCGAACGTCCGAGCATTGAAGGAATCGGACGCTTACCCGGCAATGGCCGAACGCGGCTACGGCTGGGAAAAGCTCATGTCCGAGATGTTTTGCCAGGAGTATTGGGCCGAACGCGGCATGAAGACCGCCATCGCTCGATTCCACAACGTTTACGGCCCCCACGGCACATGGGATGGCGGACGGGAAAAAGCCCCCGCCGCGATTTGCCGCAAAGTGATCGAAGCCAAAGATCTCGGCTATAAAAGTATCGACATTTGGGGCGACGGCAGCCAGACTCGCAGCTTCATGTACGTCGACGACTGCACCCACGGCATTGACGCCATCACCCATTGCGACGATTTGATCGCCACGCCGATCAATTTAGGCTCCAGTGAATTGATCTCGGTCAATCAGTTGGTGGATTACGCCGAAGAAATCGGCGGCGTCAAGCTGGAACGCCGCCACCAACTGGATGCTCCCAAGGGAGTTGCCGGCCGCAATAGTGACAACACGATGATTCATCGCATCCTGGGCTGGGAACCAAGCACGCCGTTCCGTGAGGGACTTGCAGAAACTTATGCCTGGATCGAGCGGCAGTATCGGGATCGCAAAGCCGGCAAGAGGACTGTGTCGTGAGTGAAAACAATTGCCCTATGCCGGCCGATCCGATTCCATACCGCATGGCCCTTGCCGGCGGTTGGATCGATCAACCGTTCGTATCGCAACAAAATCCGAATCCGCCCGGCTCCATGGTCGTAGTAGGCATCATGCCGACGCACCGGTTCATGGATCGCGCCGGCATGGCCACGGGTACGCGAAAAGTGGCCCGGCGTCTTTGGCCCGATGGATTCCGGCAACAAGATCCGGCTAGACTAGTTCGCGAGTTATACGAGGCCGAAAACAAAGGCAATGCCGAACCATCGGGTTCTCAAGACATGATCGGCCTGATTTATCCCGGCATAAGCCGTCTAGATTTCGATTGCCACCATGCCCGGGGAATCTTTCCCAAACACATCCAGTCGAACACGGATCCCCTGACCATCCGTTGGCTTGAAAACATTATTCATATCGTTCCCGTATCGCCTCGTCCCGAGGGCTACAATCCACTGGGCAAAAAAAATCTCGATCCCGTATGGATTCGCCGCTTGGGTGAAAGCGGTCGCCATTGCTACGATGCGATATTGCATCGTGATACGGTGGCCTTGGGTAACTCGATGAATGAATGCATGAAATGTTGGGAAGCAATTCTTCCCCACACCGTCCGGCATCCAACACTTACAGTCGATCTTCTTGCAATCCTAGCGGAATATCAGTCAAAGTATCCCGGCGCGATGTACTAAGGCTGCGGCGGCGGGTATCTTTATGTCGTTTCCGAAATGCCAGTCCCCGATTCGTTCCAAATCACCGTTAGGATCGCTTCATCATGAATGAAAACTGTGTAATTGTCAGCGGTTGTTTCGATGATATGAGATCGGCCAACGTCCGGTTTCTCGAAGAAGCCGCGCGAGAAGGCTGCGTCCATGTGTTGCTATGGTCCGACGCATCCATGAACGAGCGATATGCCCAAAAACCAAAATTTCCCGAAGCCGAACGGTGGTATTTTCTCGAAGCCCTTCGCTACGTCAACCGTGTGACGATGTGCGATGCTCCCTCAGTCCCGGATTGCTTGCCAGACATCTGTCGACAGAGCGGAGCAACCTGGATTGTCGAGGATGCCGCCGATAATCCAGCCAAACGGGCGTTCTGCCGTGCTCATGGACTGAATTATCGCGTTATCAACCATGAAACACTTGACGCGATCCCTGAATGCAGTGAGGAAAATCGGTCTTTTTCCAATGCCAAGCGGGTCATTGTCACCGGATCCTTCGATTGGTTCCACACCGGGCACATTCGTTTCTTCGAGGAAGTTGCCGAACTGGGCGACCTCTATGCCGTCGTGGGGCACGACGCCAATATTCGGTTATTAAAGGGCGATGGCCACCCGTTGTTCCCGGAAAAACAACGCCGCTATCTGGTTCATGCGATTCGCCACGTCAAACAATCGCTGATCTCCACCGGCCAAGGCTGGCTAGACGCGGAGCCGGAAATCCGTAGAATTAAACCGCATATTTATGCCGTGAACGAAGACGGCGACCGCCCGGAAAAACGTCGCTATTGTGAAACCCACGGCATCGAATACCGTGTGCTCAAGCGAATTCCCAAACAAGGGCTCCCGCAACGGCAAAGCACGGTTTTACGTGGATTCTAGTACCCCATTGCAGTCGAATTTGTCAGTTTAGCAGCCGACAGTATGTCGACCTGAGTTTAGTCGTATTTTGCAGTTTAGCGGCCGACGGCACGTCGGCCTGAATGGTTGTTCGAGGCTGATGTGCCGTCCGGTCGCCTTATGGATCACTGTTAAAATCCATTGCACCGATGTACTTTCGCCTTTTTTCAGAAAGAACTTGTATGCGCTACGCATTGATTATTGCCGGCGGTTCTGGCACGCGACTTTGGCCCATGAGCCGGGCATCCTTGCCGAAACAGCTGATTCCATTCATTGGCGGGCAAAGTCTGCTCGAAATCGCCCTCGAACGGCTCAACGGGCTGTTGCCCGCGGAATGCTGTTATGTGTGTGCCGGTCAAAATCATGCCGAGGCCATCCATCACGCTCTTCCTCGTCTTGGAAAAAAACAATTTCTAGGCGAACCCTGCGGACGCGATACGCTGAATGCAGTTGGGCTTGGCGCCGCGGTCCTTGCGAAAAATGATCCCGAAGCGACCATCGCCGTCTTCACGGCCGATCACATTATCGAGCCTGTCGATCGGTTTCAATCGTTAGTGGAAGCCGGCTTTGCACTGGTCGAACAACATCCAGAGATTCTGGCAACGTTCGGCATCACGCCGACCGGTCCGGCCGTCGGATACGGGTATCTCGAACTTGGCCAGCCCTTGGGCGATACGGCTCGGCGCGTGCGGCAATTTCGAGAAAAGCCCGACTTGGAAACTGCCAAACAGTTTTTCATGGCAGGGCCGGATAAATTCCTCTGGAATAGCGGCATGTTCGTTTGGCGGGCAAGCACCTTGCTGGATTGCATCCGCCGTTATTCGCCCGACAGTCATGCCGGGTTGCTGCGCATCGCCGATGCATGGAACTCGCCCAGCCGTCAAGCCGTCTTGGAGCAAACCTATCCCACGCTCCAAAAAATCAGCGTCGACTTCGCGGTGATGGAGCCGGCTTCGCGCGACGCGGCCGTAACAGTGGCGGCAATCCCCATGCCTTTGCGATGGCTGGACGTTGGCTCTTGGCCTTCGCTGGCGCAAACATGCCCCCACGACGAACATGGCAACGCCTTGGCTACGGATCGAGCCCTTCTGATGGATACCCACGGAACTCTCGCGGCATCCAGCGATCCCAAGCATTTGATCGCTGCCATCGGCTGTGAAAATCTTGTAATTGTCCACACCCCAGATGCCACGCTCGTTTGCCGGGCGGATTGTGCGGATGCGATCAAGGAATTGCATCGACAAATCGGGGATCGCTTCGGTCCAGAGTTGCTATAAGTGGGGATCGCTCAAACCATTCTCAATATCCATGCGTATGCTGCTGGATTGATTTGCCCTATACGCTGCCGTTGCTGCATCTTGCCTACACTACCACCCCATCCATGTATGGCATCGTAAATACCAGAGAATCAGATAAGGCTTTTGGTAAGATTTGCCGATTATTCTGACATCGCCGATTTGGCAAAGTCGGCGAGAATATAATCGCAGTCGCCATTTTACCTAGATTGCCCACTGCTCGCCGCCAAGTTCTTTTCGGTTAGTATTGTTGAGGCACGGCAGAACGATGGTCAACCATTATTCATCCATTGGTCGCACATTGCTGACGATGTTGGCAGCGGGGCTGTTGGCTGAAATGGTTGGCTGTCATGCGGTTGACTATTATACGCCGACGCTCAAAGCACCTACGCCCGCTGAATTGGCTACGCCCCGGGAACTGACAATGGTGTCTTTGCCGACCTATCACATCGAACCACCCGATATTCTGCAAATCGAAGTGCTGAAGCTGGTGCCTCGGCCTCCTTATCGCATCGAGACCTACGATGTTCTTCAAATTCGCGTGTTGGGAACCATCCTGGATCAGCCAATCGATGGATTCTTTTTGGTGGAGGGAGATGGCATCGTAAGTCTTGGCCCGGCCTATGGAACGGTCCGTGTTGTGGGAATGAGCATTGAGAGAGCTACCGTGGAGGTCACGCGGCATCTACAGGCGATTTTGCAGCGGCCCGACGTTTCAATCCAATTGGCACGTTCGGCCGGCACCCAACAGATTACAGGAACCTATGTCGTTCAATCCGACGGCATGGTCAATCTGAAGAGTTACGGCATGGTCAATGTTTCCGGCAAGACCGTAACCGAAGCGCGTCTGGCAATTGAACAATTGATTTCTCAATACTATGATTCGCCCCAGATTTCGGTGGAGGTAATTGGCTATAATAGCAAGAATTATTACGTGATTACCGCGGGAGCCGGCATGGGAGAAAGCGTTCAACGGTTCCCGATCACAGGCAAGGAAACAGTATTGGACGCCCTCGGTCAGATCCAAGGATTGGCCGGCGTTTCCAGCAAGACAATTTGGGTGGCGCGGCCGACGCCTGCCGGTCTGGAAGCGGAAGAAGTCTTGCCTGTCAATTGGAACGAGGTTGCGCGAGGCGGCTTAACGGGTACGAACTATCAGCTTATGCCCGGCGATCGCGTGTACATCGTCGATGACAAACTCGTTGCCGCCAATAACTGTGTCACGAGAGCCACCAGTCCGCTTCAGCGGTTGTTGAATATTGGGCATCTTGGCGCTACGACGATTCGCACCACGCAAACCATGGGCCGCGGCTACAATCAATCCCGATACTAATTGTTATGTCAAATGCCGCGATCGAAAACGTTCGCCGGTTGGTCGAATGGAACCGGCAGTCCGGACCCGATGCTCAAAGGCCTGCACCTCCGCATGAGATCGGCAGCATGGGAATTATCGGAGCAGGCATTATGGGCACGGCCATTGCCGAAGCTCATGCATCGCATCTTTTGCCTGTCGTGATTCACGACGCCGAACCTACCGCAATTGCCAATGCCGTCGCAGCCGTATCCAAGAACTGGGGCAAAGCAAGAAGCGGTCATTCACGAGAAATTCCTTGCCGTGTAACGGCGGCAAAGGACATTTCGGATATTGCTCGTTGCGATCTCATCCTCGAATCCATCGTCGAAATCCTCGCGATCAAGCTGCGCTTGTTCGAGGAATTGCAAACGACGTTGAATGAAACAAGCATCGTTTCCACGAATACCTCGACGATTCCGATCCATCGCTTGGCTTCAGGAATTTCCGATCCGGCACGGTTCTGTGGTTTTCACTTTTGCCATCCCGTACAAGAACGCCCCTTGGTCGAAATCGTGCAAGGGCCTCAAACCGGGCAAGATGCCATCGCCGCCTTGACGGCCCATGCAAGAAGAATCGACCGCATACCGATTGTTGTGCAAGACGGGCCGGGGTTTGTCGTCAATCGACTGCTGTTTCCCTATTTGGCCGAAGGATTGGAACTGCTCCGAGAAGGATATCCCGCCGAGGCCATTGAATCGGCCGCGCGTGATTATGGGATGGCCGTCGGACCGCTGCGAATGATCGACGAGATCGGGCTAGATACGACTCTTCAAGCGGCCTGGGTGTTGGCGGCCTCTTTTCCCGACCGCATTCTTTCCTCGCCGCTTTTAGTGTCCATGATCAAGGCAGGCCGATTGGGTCGCAAGACGGGGGCAGGATTCTTTTCCCACGAAGGATCAACGAGCAGTGACGTTTTGGATCCAAAGGCGGAGGAAATTCTCTTGCCCTGGGTCGAATCGACGCAAGGCCCGCAACCCAAGGTCGCTTCCGCGCGATTGATGCTGCCGATGCTTCTAGAAGCTTCTCGCATCCTGGAGGAAGGCAAGGTCCGCGATGCTCGCGATATCGACCTGGCCGTGCTTTTCGGGCTTGGCTATCCAACCGGTAAGGGCGGACTTTTATACCAAGCCGATATGCTCGGAGCCGAGGGCGTCCTCACTTTATTGAGCCCTCTCGAAACGATAGGACCGCGATTCCAGGCAACGCCGATGCTTCAAAACATGGCGAAGTCCGGTGGCGTTTTTTATTGCAAGCCGTAATCACGTCTAACGCGGCAACTGCGATAGCTTCTCGAAAGCCGGGATTTCCAGCGGCTGGAGCATGTCCTTCGTGAGCCCCAGTTTCATCGCCTTTTCCATCGCCGATGCGGCGGCATTGTGTTGGCCGGCCAATTCATACGCTTGAGCCTGGTGGAAATATCGCACGGGCGTTTCGGCGTCCGCCAAGGCGTCGGCCATGTCCGTCAAAGCCGCATCCGGATCATTCATGGCGATATAAACGCTTGCTCGAGAATCAAGCATCGGCGCCATGGGACCGGCAATTTCAATGGCCTGATCGATAAGCTTGAGCGATTCCTCCAGTTTGATGCCTTGCAGCGCTAAAAGCACCGCGAGATTGTTCATCGCATAGGCATTGCCGCTGTTCTTTCCCAACACTTCGCGGTAGTAGCTTTCAGCCTCGTCATAACGAGCGCGCTTAGAGGAAAGATCCGCCATCATCATCAGCAACGGAATGGGGCGATCGAACTGCTTCATGGCCGTGCGAAGAATTTTGTCGAGCCGCTGCAATTGCTCTTTGCCGATCTTATTGTCGCGCAACAAGATCGAACAAACTTGGGAAAGTATCGCAGGATTGGCATTCTCCCACGTGCGGTCGAGCAAATCGAGCGCCTCGTCGATGCGGCCCTGACGCCCGAAAAACGCCGCGAGAACCCATTCTTGGCCGGCGTTTTCCTCGGTATAGTTGCGATACAACATCTCGGCTTGATGGATGAATCGTTCCGCCGTCTTCTTCTGCGCGGGTTTCGTGAGCCGCCCGGCAAGCTGTTCGAGTTTTTCGGCGACCAACCGGATTCGAAGATTACGTTCCGCGGGATGGGCCTCCTTCTTATCGATGAACCCTTTCAATAAATTGAACGCCTGATCCGCCTCACCCTTCGATACCAAGGTCTCGGCACGCAGGCCGACGGTGATGATGTGATTCGGATAGCTCTTTTCCAACCGAGCGAGATAAACTTCGGCGTTCGACGTTTCGCCGTGCTCCATCAACGCCGTAATATAGGCCGCCAAGTAACGCGGTTCCTCGCTATGCGATGCAACGAGGTTACGCATTTGGGTACTGGCTTTTATCCAGGAGCCCGCGGCAAGGTACATTTGGGCAAGCTTGAAACGATCCTCGGGCGTGGCTGCTTGCTCCTGAAGCATGGATTCCAGCGTGGCGATGGCTTTGTCGCGTTGCGAACGTTTCGGATCCGCGGCGTCAAGGCTTGCCTGCACGCGCCGGTCCAGAACCGACACATCGGCGGCCGCCAGATTTTCTTCGATCAAATCACGCGCTTTTTGAATGTTTTGATAACCGCCTCGCGCGGCGAAGATCAAGGCCAACTGACGTCGGGCCCAAACCACATCGGCCTCCGACGCTTTGATCTTGCCGTCGATCACTCGGCGAAGCAACGCCTCGGCCGGAACGGGCTTGCCTGTCCGGCAATAAAAATCGGCAACCGACCGCACTACGAATGGATCTTGGGGATCGGCGGCCAGAGCGGCCTCATACTTCTCCTCGGCGGCCTCTTTTTTCTTCAACACTTCGTAACATTGGGCCAACGCCAACGGCGCCACTTTCGGAGGCAGCTTCTTGCCGGCTTCTTGGATGACCTTTTCCGCCTTGCTTTCCGCTTCGCCGGCACTGAGAAATTGAATCAATGCAACCCAGGTTGCGGGATTCTTCGGTTCTAGCTCAACGGCGCGGCGCAGGGATTTTTCGGCGTCATTCAACAGTTCCTCCGCCTCTTTCGCGTGTCCCGCGGCTTTGGCCCGGCGGCCGATGATGCTCAGCACTTGGCCGAGCCAAACATGCTCCTGGAAATTCTTGGACTTCGAGGATGCCGCCTTCCTGGCCATATCCAAGGCGCGATCGAACTCTCCCTGCCGCAATGCCACTTCGGCGCCGGCTCGGCTCATATCCGCCGAGAATGGCACTTGCTGCTTCTCTAACTGCCGCAACAACTGATCGGCATCGGCATAACGCTGCTTCTGGAAAAGAAGCTGAACGGAGCGGCGCACCGCGCCGGGATTGCGTTCGCCCATGTCGATCGCTTCCAGATAGTTTTTCAGGGCCGAGTCGGTCTTGCCTTGCTGATCATAGATGCCGGCCATGAGCAATGGAATGCGTGACCAGGATTGCCGCTGTTCGCGCGCTTGCGCAAGATATTTTAGCGCTTGGTTCAACAATTGATCGGCATTTTCCGTATCTTTGGCCTTCATGCCCAAGCGGACCGCTTGCCCATAAAGCCAATAGGCGCCATGGCCTGATACGCGCTCGATCTCCTTGAGTGCTTGGTCCATGCCGGCCTCATCCTCGTCGTGCAAAGCTTGCTCGAACAGCAAATAGCGCACTTGCACATTAAACGGCTCTTTTTCGGATATCTTGGTGCATAGCAATCTAGCTTGCTTCGAGTCGTTTATTTGCATAGCGGCGTTCAGCAAACCATTCCAAAGCTGAAGCCGCTCGGCATCCGAAAAACGATCGACGTTTTCAGCCAGTTTGCGCAAAGGCTCGCCGGCTTTCGTGCCGTGCCGTCGCACGAGATACTGCGCTTTGGCCAAGCGATGATCCACCGTATCGCCGGACGTTTTTTCCAAATTATTGAGAATCGATTCCGTCTTTGTCCAATCCTGCTGGCGTTCCGCCAACGAGGCGAGGACGGCGGTCAATTCCACTTGCTTCGGATTTTTCTTGATTGCCTTCTCCAGCAATTTCTCGGCGTCCGCAATTCGGTTTTGGGCAACAAGAATCTCAGCCCGCAAAATGGGAATTTGAACGGCGTCGGGCGTGGCCTTTTCGGCCTGATCCAGCACTTTCTCGACCTGTTTCCATTCCCTTTCCGTTTCATTTTTCTTCAGGTTTTGCAGAACCAACATGCGTGCCAGGGGAATCATGCCGGCAGCTCCCACCTTCCCCGTTTTGGCTAGTTGGTTGTATTCCTTCAGCGCATCATCCACGTTTCCCGAAGCCAAAAGCGATTCGGTGATGCCTGCCCGAGCTGGCGCATAAAACGGATCGACGTTTAACGCGCGTCGGTAGGCTTCCAACTGGAGGTCGCGGTTGCCGACCTGACCGTAACACTGCCCGATCCACACATCGACTTGCTTCAACAAATTAGGCCACAATGTCAACATGCCGCGCACACGCTCGAATCCCTGGCGGGCGGCAAACCAATGCCCCTGCACGAACTCGATCCGCGCGGTGAGATAATCGATCAATTGCTTGGGATAATCGGTCGCTCGCAACTCATCTACGATGGCCTCGGCATCTTTCAGCCGATTCACATCGATCAATAAGTTCGCCTTGCTCCAAAGAAGCTGGGGACTGCGCTCCGTCGCATTCAAACCGTCCTGCAAGGCCGTAATGGCTTTGTCACGATTTCCCGCCCTTAGCTCGATGTCGGCCAGAGTGGTGTACATCGTGATATTCTCGGGATACAACTTGATGCCGCGTTGCGCATACTCGCGGGCCTTCCCGAAATCATCTTTGGCCAAATAACACTGCGCGGTCAGCCATAGAGCGTCTCGATTATTGGGAGATAGCGACAGCGCCCTCAATGCCTCCTTCATCGCCTTGTCGTCGGCGTCGATGCTCTTTAGATAGCTGCCGTACAGAAAATGGGCTTGCGCCGATTTCGGATTGCTTTGGACCAGTTTCTCCATCCAATCGTCGGCTTCCTTGGGACGCGAGGAATGATATCGCAAAACGCCTGCCAAGCGAGGGTATACTTCAACGCGAGTCGGTGAAAATTCAATCGCTTTTTTGAAATCCTCGACTGCCTTGTCATATTCACCCGTTTCCGCGTAGCATCGCCCTAGCAATTCCCACAATTCCGCGTCATCGGGCGATTGTTTCAACAGAAACTCTTGCAAGTGGTCCTTGGCATCCTGGTAGCGGCGAATCATCAACGCCATCTCGACCAAACGGCGACGCGATTTTTGCCGCTCGGGATCCAGACGCAATACTCTTTCCAATGTGCCGAACGCCATGCTGAACATCCGAGACCGG
>CAZNMP010000036.1:0-12536 GCA_964573875.1 uncultured Planctomycetaceae bacterium
GATTCAAAGCCAACCGCATGTCATCGCGGCCAGACTGTTGATTCGAAGCGGCGATGTTCCGCGTCGGATCATTGGCCGGATTATAAACGGCTTGTGTGGTCGCGCGATCTGGCGCGCCGGTCGAGGGATATTGTCCGCCGGCCTGCACCACGCCGCCGTTGTTGCGCACTTGAAGCTGTCGCAGATCCAACAATACCAAGCCGGGCCGATCTTCACCCGGGGCGAAAGCCGAGTCGGGCAGTCGCAGTTGTTCGGCCTGACGCGCCAGCGATTCCGCACGATCCAATTGACCGGCGGCGATGGATTCACGTGCTTGACGCACGAGTTCGACGGCCTTCTGGCGCGTGTTGATGTTTGCGCCTGCCGAAGAAACGTCGGCGAATCCCGGCATCGATGCAGCGGGCGCTCCGCCCTGACGACGCATGGCGGCGATGCGGCCGAGCATATCTTGCGGCTTCTGCTCGAACGGGCCATAGGCAATCTGCATTCCAGCGGCACGGCCGGCAAGGCGTTCGGCTTCGTCCTGCTCGCCCCAACGCAGCAAGGCGTCGGCCTGCTCCATCATGTTGCGAGCATAAGCGCGGCGATAGGCTTCAGAGTTCTTGTCGAGATTCGAGAGATCCTGATATTTACGAACGGCGGCCTCGACCTTGTCGGGCGTGTCGTCCAAAGGCTGATAAGTAATCCGCATGTTGCGGGCTTGGTTCGTCATCTCGGCGGCACGGCGAACATCGCCAACGGCCAAGGCAAGACGTGCCGCACGCAACGGGCTCTGTCCGTTGGCTGTCGGCATGTTGGCGGCGCCGGTCGGCATGGCCATCGAGCCGGGGGCCTTGGCGTCGTTCTCACCGGGCTGAGTGGTGCGATAGGATGGTTCCGTGAGCGGCTGCATCGGCGAAGCGCCTTGGGCCGTCAGCGAACGAACCGCATCGACCTTCGGCAGCGGCGTGATCTGCTGTCCGGCGATCCCGGAGCCTTGCGGCTCGAGTGCGCGGCCGGCGAAGGGATCGTTGGCCGGAGCATTCTTGTTTTTGCCCAGGCCGAACGGAGCGAACGCCTGGCTTGGCTTGGCGAGCGACCCGGCCGTGCCGTTTCGCTTCCGATCCAAATCGCGGCGTGCCTTCTTCGGCGTGTCGCCCATGTACAGGGCGTTGTATTGCACGCCCAGGGCTTCTGCCTGTGAGATCAGCGATTCGGCAGCCGACAGATCATTCTCGCCCATGGCCTGACGGGCACGGCGCAAAAGATCCGCGGTTTGTTGACCCTTATCCGCAGAAGGGTCGGTAGCCGGGGCTGATTGCCCTACTGCCGCCATTCCGAGCCACGCGGGGCCCGTGCAGCACAAGGGTCCAGCCATCGCGATTCTCGCCGATAGTACGATCGCAACTGCGATCCAGCCGACAAGTGCTTTAGCGGTCGTTTTCAACAGAGCTCTCCTTTTAAGACCCACCGGTGTCCTGGGGCGTAAAATTTTGCCTGCCAGACATCGAAAAAGGCGTTCCTTGGGATCGTGTTCTGAAAAAATCTTCCAGATAAGAGCGGGTTAAATACTCGGGGGGGCCATGTTGGGTCAAGGGCAATTCATGCTTTTTTTAATTTTCCGGGAAATAAATCTCCTTTTTCTACCTCTTCCACCTAAAAAACCCCGCAAGCGAGTTAATTCTTTGCCTTCACCAGCGTGGAAAACAGAAGGGAAACCAAAGTTCTTGGTTTCCAATGGTTGCGCGAGATTCCATTTTCCGAAAGAAGCCTGTTTTCCCGCAGGATATTCAGGCGTTGAGATGCGGATTGGAATTGGAATTGGTGGAAATACCAACCAGAAAAGCCGTGGATTTCAAGAAAAAAACACGGCCGCGTTCGGTGCGGCCGTGTGGCTTGGCATGGATTGAAAAAACCGCGAAACTAGCGGCTGCCTCGGCGGGTGCGAGGAGCGCCGCCATCCAACAGATCGAGACCTCCGGGCGGACGAGCGCCGCCGCCGGGCGGCATCATCATGCCGGGCCCCATTCCGCGACCGCCGCCTTCCTCGAATCCTTCTTGTTCCGCCGTCGTGAGCTTGTCGTATTCCGCGCGATCATCCAACTCGTTTCGCACGATCAATTTACCGTCGTTGTCGAGCAGCAGAATTTCACCGGCGGATGTGAGCGTCGTTCCACGCGGACCGGCGAGTTTTTCGCCGCCGCGGAAATCAATGGCCGTCGCGCCGGTGATGAAGTTGACCGTAATCGAGGGACCGGTTTGCGTCATGGCGGGTCGGCCGCCGCCCAATCCCATCATATCGCCGCCGCGGCGCGCCGGTGCGGCGGCTTTCTTGGTGGGTTTTACTTCCACTTCCGAAAAATCAGCTTGCTGGCCGCGCACCACCGTGAAATCCTTGCAAACTTCGATGCCTTTGCTCTTCAACCACTTGGCCACGAGAATTTGGCCCGAAGGTTCGGCCGAGGCGCGGCCCGGTTTCACCGAAGAGGCCAAAATCCGTGTATCACGCGGCACGGCGATCGGCGACGTTGGATCCGACCACTTCGTTTTCAGGAATTTTTGCTTGGCATATTCGGCTTTGGCTAAATAGTTTTCTTTCAGGTTTTTGTTGGGATTCGCCAAAGCTAAACAAACGCGATACACGTATTGTTTGCCGGGCTCCACGTTATAGTCGAAGAACCGGAACAAACGATAGGACGGAATGCCTTTCTCATCCATCGCGGCAGCTTCCGCGCCGGCGTTGGCGTTGGCATCGGCTTCTTCGGGCTTGTCTCCAAAGGGCGTGTCGTCGGCCGCGGATTCTCGCGTTCGACCGCCTTCCAGCATCGGACCTCGAACCGCGCGATTGTTACGCACGCGAGGAGCGGCACGTCCCCGACCGGGTTCGCCCATCGGTCCCATGCGAACGCCGGGCCCGATATTCGCGCCGCGGAAATCGCCTTTTTCCAGAATCGGAATATCAGGTTCGTGGGCGACTTCCACGCCCCAATGGCGATTTGCCAAGGGGCCCAAGGGGAACGTGAGGCTCTCTTCAATGTAATCGGGGTCAACAACCTCGGCGCTCGAAGCAGCGCCAAAACGTTCTTCCGCTTTGTCCATCTCTTGCTTGGAGACGAACTTAACGGATTTCTTCTCCCAATCGGGATTGGCGGCGTCGTCCGTGCTGGTGATTTCGACCCGTTCGACCCAATAGCCCAGATACTCGGGAATATCATGCGTGGGATCGTAATAGACCGAAGGTTTGAAGGTTTCTTCAAACGCTTTTTCTTGTTTTTCCGCGGGCACCAACGCCGTGATAACGATCCAACGTTGGCCGGTCACTTCGCCGCCGACGGATCGCGCGACGGGCATGATCGGCTCTCTCGCCTTCTTCTCGGTTGCCTTGGCTTTCTTATCGGCCTTGGCCTTTTCGTTCGGTTCGGCATTGACGGGAACCGAGCGGAAAGCTCCTACGCCGGCGGCGCCGCGAAGTTTTTGCACGGCGAACAAAGGCGGCTCGGCTCGCAACGGCCGTTTCGGAAACAGCGGAGCATCCCAAAGCGTCATGTGGAGATACGGCTTTTCCTCGGCGTGGAGACGACTACGTTTGGTCTGCCGGCTGTACTCCGTCACCGTAAGGCCGGATTCCGGCGGAGTGGAATCCAATTCCTGTTGGCTGCGACGCACTTGTTCCTGCAATTCCTCGGGCGTGCGTTGATAAGACTTCGCCCCCGTGAATGCGGAATACAACATGAAGAGCACGCCAAGAACAATGATCCCAAGAACGATCTTTTCGACGTTCTGGAGCAAGAACTCCTGGACGGTCTTCTTGTCAAATTTTACTTTCACCTTCATACGTCAACTCTCCGCTGCATTACGGCTTCGATGGCTTTTCAGGGGATGCGGCCTGCTTCGACGAATCGGCTGCGGCCTCGGCGGATTTTTCGCCCGAGGCGGCGCCGGTGCCGACCTTCTGGCGATCCGGCGGATTGTAAATATAAATCACGCCATGGACTTCAACGGGAATGTCGAAAGGCGTGGCCTCGCCTTCCTTATCGCCCAATTGTCGGGCGACTCCGCCCGTACGGCCGACGCCGCCTTCGACGCCCGCGCCGCGGCGCGCCGTCGGTCGGCCGGCGCCCATCATCATGCCAGGAGCGCCGGGCGGCATTCCCGGACCCAAGCCCGGTGCGCCAGGCATGGTAGCGCCACCGCCGCCTTGCCCTTGCTGGGCCGTCGGTGCTGCCGCAAGACTAATGGCTGCTGCGCCCGGCGATTTCAATATCCGGATGCGGCGAACCAGAATGGGCATGTTCGAGTTGGCGCATTCGGCCAACAGTTTCGGCAAACGACGTTGATCCATGACCAAGTTCATGCGTATCGGCATCATCTTGAACTCGGCATAGGGATGCTTCGCATAGGGAAATTCCGGATCGTACGACAGCGGCTTGCCGTTGTCGTCCACGTAGCGGCTTTCCATCAATAATTGTCTGCTCCGGTCCTCGCCGGTAAGGGCCGTTGCGCCGCCGGGCCCCCCAAGACCGCCTTCCATTCCAGGACGCATCATGCCGCCGCCGGGTCCGCCGGGACTGCCCCCGGGACCGCCGGGAGGTCCGCCGGCCGGGCCCATACCCTCGGCAACGCCCGCCGCAGCGACCGGCCCCGCTTGCGTTACTTGGAAAATGGCTGCCTCGGCGTCTTTCCAGGCCTTGGCCGCATCCGAGCCGATTTCAAGAGCATCGATCCGCTTTACCGAGGCCGTGGCATAGCTCGTCGCGCCTTCGTTGGTATTTTTGATGATGCGCAAAAGCGCTTCGTAAACCCAAAGATCTTCCTGGGCCAGAACAACCGCCAAGGTCGATGGCGTTTCACGCCAATCGAAACGTTCTTCCAACGCTTGATAGTCGCTGGGATTCCAATCGACGGTACCGATCAATTCGTCCGAGTCGGCCTTGTCACCGCTGCGGCCCGTGCCGACTCCTGGTGTTCGCTGTCCGCCGGGCATGCCAGGCATCCCGGGCATGCGTGCGGGGTTCGTTCGAGGACGTGCGGCAGCGCCTGCCGTGCCGCGTCGTCCGGCAGCTCCAAGACCCGCCGGCTTCGCACCGCCGGCCCGGTCTGAATTTTCCTTTTCTTCAGGCGATCGGCGAACGTCGATCATCTTCAACAACGTGGGGAAATGGCCCATGATGAAGTTCTGATACAACTCGCGATATTCCGCCTGAAGTTCCTCCTTGGGCTTCAGATTTTCGAACTGTTTTTTGAAATCTTCCCCCAGCACCTTGGGCAGCGGGTTCTTCTCTTTCTGCTCGCGATAGAGCACTTCCCAAGCGTCGAAAACGCTGCGTTTCAGCGATTCGTGCTGCTGGCCGATCTTGTCGATCACGCCTTGATTGGGGTGGTTGTGCGCAATGATGACGCCTTTGAAATCGCCGTCGATCTCCGAAGATCGCTTGCTCGTTTGGCTTGCTAAGCCGGCCGTGGCCAGCCACCAACAAACGATGGTGGTAATCAATACGACGCCGCTGATCGCCCAGAACTGGTACTTTTTCAGCGCGGCCATGAATACTTTGACATTGTCCATATTGCAACCAATCTAAGGTTTACGGTTTTTCAGCCGGAGCGGCGTTTTGCTCCGAGGCCGGGGCTTTCTTTGCCGCCAGACGCTCGGAAGCGGTCTTGGGCTGCCAACAAAAATGAACGACAAAATCGAACCGTTGCAACTTGATCGTGCTGGGAGCGGCCGAATCATCGCCTTCGGCGCGAGCGGCTCCTGCATTTGGTCTGCGAGTGCCGCCGGGGCCCAAAGCGCCGCCCGGCATCGCGGCCGCGCCCAACGCGGCGCCGCTTGGAGCGTCGGCGTTGGGATTGTTGATTTCTTCCTTTTCGACCTTCAACGGGTTAATCAAAACCGGATACGTAACGCCGAGGTCTTGCATGGAAACTTCCTCGAAGCCTTCAGGGCCCTCCGAAGGAAGCTTGATCTTTCTCTTGCGCAAATTATCGATCAAGGTGTTGCGGACGTATTGCGCGCCTTGGTTGTTGCGATCCGCGTTGTGATAGTGATGCCCGCAGATGCGGACGACCCAACCCGGTCCTTTCGGTCCCGGCGTATCTTCCTGGCCCTCGGCGGGAGTCCCGTCGGGATTTGTCGCGGGTGCTGAAGCATCGGGTGTGCCGGATGCGGCTGCGGGCGTCCCCGGGGCGGCATTGCCAGCCGCGGCGGCGTCGGGCGTAGCGGCGTCGGGCGCAGCGCCATCGGCCGGTTTGGCCGGAGTCGCCGGCGTTTGGTCCCATTGCTTCACGCCCGCATACCATTGGGCAACGTCTTCCACTTGTTGGCATTCCAGATTCGTAATGTGCAATTCCTTGCGGTCTGGAATCGGCGGCAGTTGTCCATTGGGCGCCAATGCCGGATCCTTCGGCAAACACTCATTGACGGCCTTGAGCAACTCGAGCCAGCGGACGCGCCCTTCGACGTTGCTTACCAAATGCTGACCGATCTGGTCGGTGGCCTTGAAATCGGTTTCTGCTTTTTCGGTTTCCGATTTGTATTGGTCCGCCGTTCTTTTTAGTGTCTTGGCCGAAGTTTGAGCCGTTTGCCACTTTTCTTGTGCCACCGAGTTCAAAGCCAGCGAATACGCGGCGAAACTGGCGCTGCAACCCAGCATGATTGTAGCCGCCGCGGCGATAGCCCAAGGTTTCTTGCGGCGAATCAGACGGTCGTTGATGATTTCACGCGGGATCAGGTTCGTATGAACGCCGCCCACGTTCAACCCCTGCAACGTCAAGCCGTAAGCAACTCCGAACGACAGCAGATTCTCTTGGAACGAAGGAGCCGTGACCACTTGCGCGCCGGTCAGCTTCGAGAACGACTCGATCTTTTCGATTTCGAAACCAAGGCTCTGCGAGAGATAACGCCGTAGCCCGGGCAACTTCATCGCGTTGCCCATCGCAATCACGCGGCCGATCTTCGCGGCGCGGTCGAGGTTCGAGAAGTAACCGATCGAACGCTGCAATTCGGTCAAAAGGTCGCCGAATACCGGCCGCATGGCCTGGAACACTGCCTTCGGGTCGGCGGCCGTCGTCGCATTACGCTTCAAATGCTCGGCCTTCGCGAAGGTGAGCTTGAGTTCCTTGGTCAAAATCTTGGTGAAGTGGCTTCCGCCCAACGGAATGCTTCGCTGCCATACGCGGTAACCGTTGGTAATCACAAGGTCGGTTGCGTCGGTACCCAGCGAGATAATCACCACCGATTCCGGCGGATTTTCGGGGTCGTATTCGTCGGGCGTCGGCAGATCGCCCAACTGATCGTACATGAGGAAGTTGTACAAAACCAGCGGCGTAAGCTGGACGATATCCACCTCGATGTCGGCCCGGACGAACGGATCCAACGCACGCATGACGGCGTCGCGTTTCATGGCGAACAAGCCGATTTCGGTTTCCAGAGCGAAACCTTCCTCTTCGCTGCCTCCGCCCATGCGCTGGTAATCCCAGATCACGTCGTTCAGGTCGAAGGGGATCTGCTGCTTGGCTTCATAACGAACGATGTCGGGGATTTTCTTTGCCTCGACCGGCGGCAACTTGATGAACCGCGCCAGGCCGGCTTGGCCCGAAACAGAAACCGCCACGCGGTCGCCGGCCACGGAATTGCGCGAAAGAAATTGCTTGAGCGCATCGCCGATCAACTCGGCGGGCTCGGAGCCGGGCTGGCTCAGAATCTTGGGATATTCGATGTAGTCGAATGCGTCGGCAACGACTTGCTCGCCGTCTTCATGGAGGCGACATCGCATGGCCTTCAATGCGCATTGGCCGATATCAATGCCCCAAACAGCGCCACTTGCCATATTTTTCTGCTCCTCTGTCGATGCCAGCCTGATGTGGCGATAAGATTCGACGAAACACTCCTCTTGGCGCGACAACCGAAGTGTCGCTTTCCGCGCCGGCCTTGGAAAAGCCGACTTAACCGCACAACACGCTACGACCGAACGCCTCTGTTCCTGACAACCTCAGGCCCGAAGCTGGCCTGTCAAGAAATGACTTCACTAGGCTGCCTTTCTCTATCTATCCATGTTATCCTGGGGGGAGGGCAACTGTCAACTAACTGGCAGGCAGATAGTGACTAGTGGTTAGTGGCCAGTGGTTAGTGAAACAGGAAGGTTTTTGTTATACTTGCTGCGTCAAAACAAGAGAAAACCAGTTCTACGGAGGGGGAGCATGGTGTTAGCTATTGGCAAAAACTGATAGTTCAAATCCCTAGCCCCCTAGCCCTAGTCCCTAGCCCCTACCTCCCATGAAATTCGACCGGCTTGCCGTTTTACTGCCTTGCTACAGTTTCGAGTCGTTCGACTTGGATCGAAAAGAGGCCGATGCCGAGCAATTGCTCTCGGCCTGGTCGGTTTTGTGGCATCCTGCCTTGCTGGCCGGCAGCCGGTCGATCCCCCGGTGGCTTCCGGCCGGTTCTCCGCCGCCGGATCCCTCGGGCCATTTGATCATTTTGCCCGATTGCTGCGATTCGATGCTGCCCGAGGAATGGCTCGCCCAAGCTGCGGCCGTTGGGGCTTGTGTGCTGCGGGGCATGAAAACCCGCGACGATATGCTCGCGGCTGTCCTAAAACTCCTAGGCGACGACTGTCCCGTTGTCGATGCCGATTTGGCGGCCGATTTCCTGGCCCTGGGGTTCAGCCATCTCCAAGTCGAGCTTTTAACCCGCAAATTGCGCTACATGAGCAATCTCGACGAGGGATCGTTGCAAACAGCCGTGTTGGCCGCTACCGACGCGGCGGTTTCCGGCGATTTGGAGGCGGCTCGGCAGCATTTGCAAACGGCCTTCGACCGGTTGCACGACGCCCGGGAGTATTTCTATCCCACGGAAGCCAAGCTGCTCGATTTTACGCTGTTGGCCCCCAGCACTTTGGGGCAGCCTTTGCAAACCGAATTGGCCGACGCGACGCCGCGCAACTTTTTGGTGTCGGGCGAAGTGATCGAAAAGATGGCCGCACAAGAACCGGCTGTTTTAGAAGCACTAAAAACGGCGCTGGCCGAAAACCGTGCGGCCCTGATCGGCGGCGAGCAGGTCGAAATTCCGCTACCGCTGTTGGATCCCGAATCCCTGCAAAACCACCTTCAACGCGGACTGGCCGTCTACCAAAAACACTTGGCTGCGCAGCCCAAAATCTTTGGCGGGCGGCGTTTTGGACTTTCGCCCGCCTTGCCGCAAGTGCTGAAACAAAATGGTTTTACAGGCGCGATTCATTGCACGCTCGACGACGGTCAATTCCCTGTCGGCAACCAAAGCCGTATCCAATGGGAAGGTATCGACAGCTCGGTGATCGAAGCCACGGGCTGCTTGCCCCTCGATGCCGGCCGCGCCGAAACGTTCTTGCGACTGGCCGAAACAATGAGCAACGCCATGAATCTGGACCATAGCGCCACGATTCTGTTTGCCCATTGGCCGGGCTGTGCCTCCCACTGGTACGATGATTTACGGCGCACCACACGCTATGGAGCGATCTTTGGCAAATTCCTGTCGGTCACCGATTATTTCGAACTGACATCCTTGGCCGGACAACGCAACCACTACAAACCCGATCAATATCGTTCGCCGTATCTTGTTCAAGAAGTGACCGCCGCGCGAGTCGATCCGATTTCGCGGTGGACGCGTTTCTTTCAGCGTTCCTTGCACTTGGAAGCGATTAAGACGGTTGCCATGTTGGCATCCGTGTGCGGGCGCAGCGAGAAAAACGCGGAAACAGATCAAAAATTCGCAAAACTCGCGTCTGCAATCGAAGATGCTTTGATCGCGGAAGATGATGCCGGTTTGGATTTGGAAGACCAGCTTGCGAAAGCCGAGCAACAACCGCTCGCCGATTTCGCGCGATCCTTGGGAGCAGATGCAAAAAAAGCGGAACGCGGTTGTTTGATCGTTAATCCGTGGAGTTTTTCGCAACCGGCCGAGCCGATTCATTCTCCAGTCTCCGCGCTTCACTCGTTGCCCGACGTGCCGGGGATGGGCTTCGTTTGGGTGGATCCCAACGCCGAGCCGGAACCTGAAAAAGTGGAACGCAAGAGCTGGTTCGGCCTCCGAAAAACGCAAGAACTGCCGCCGATGGCCGAAGAAAACGTCTTGCGGAACGAGTTTTTGGAAGTCCATTTCGATCCGCATACCGGCGCGATTCGGACAATTGCCGATTATCACAGCCGAGGGCCGCGACTCGGTCAACAGATCGCCCTTCGATTGCCGCAAGGCGGCGATCCCGGGGCCGATGTGAATTACTCGATCATGGCGGCCGACGAACTAACCGTGGTTTCCGCCGGTCCTGTGGTAGGTGAAATTTTATGCCGTGGCCGGCTTTTGGATCATGAAGGCCGCCGCGTGGCCAATTTCCGGCAAACGACCATGGCACGGCGCGGCAGCCGAATCCTCGAAATTCAGATTGATCTAGAGATCGACCGGCAGCCAGGCCCAAACGCCTGGGATTCGTACTATGCAGCGCGCTTCGCTTGGAAGGATGAAATGGCCGTTTTGCGTCGCGGCGTGAATATGGCCGACCAAGCGACCGAGCTTATGCAGTTCGAGTCGCCGTGGTATGTCGATATTTGCCGCAGTAAGCAACACACAACTTTGCTGTGCAACGGCGCGCCCTACCATCGCCGGTTTGGGCTTCGCAAGCTCGATACGCTATTGGTCACACGAGGCGAGCGGGCGCGGTCGTTTCGGCTGGGCGTCGGCATCGATGTGCCGAACCCGATGGCCGCGGCGCAAGGATTCATGATGCCGCCGTTGATTTTGCCCGATGCACCGAAAACGGCGTTGCCTTCCGGTTGGCTCTTCCATCTCGACTGCCGCAACGTGTTGGCAACACACTGGGATGTTTGCGCCAACGGTTTTCGCGTTCGTTTGTTGGAAACCGACGGACGCGGCACTCGGCTGGGGCTTCGCTGTTTTCGCTCGGTTGCTTCGGCACGGCGCACCCATGCCGACGACTCGCCGCTCTTGGATCTTAAGATCGACGGCGACCGCGTAGAGATTCCCATCGATCCGTATCAATGGGTTGAGATAGAAGTACAATTTGCACCCTAGTCCCCTCTCCCTTTGGGAGAGGGTTAGGGTGAGGGCCGATTAGTTTCCGTTGCGGTAATACCGGAGGGCAGGAGTCATTCTGATCGCAGCGAAGAATCTTCCGCATTTAAGAGATTCTTCACTGCGTTCAGAATGACAATTTGGCATTTCCGCAACAGCAACTAATTAGAATTGCCATCCGTGTTGTGCTGCTCGCCGCCCTCACCCCCGGCCCCTCTCCCGTTTACGGGAAAGGGGCGATAGTTGTTGGAGTTCGGTTTACGTCATGAAAAAGGCATTCCAACTTATTCTGTTTCCCGGTCTCGGGGCCGACCATCGCCTGTTCGAGCAGCAGCGGCAGGCGTTTCCGCAACTCGTGGTTCCGCCTTGGATCCCGCCGCGCAAGAAGGAATCGTTGCCCGACTATGCGGTCCGATTGGCCGAAACAATCCGGCCGTCGCGCGACGTGCCGTTGGTGCTTGGCGGCGTCTCGTTCGGCGGCATGATCGCCTATGAACTGGCGCGCCACGTGAAGCCCGACGCCTTGGTGCTCATCGCCACATGTCGCACGCGCCGTGGGTTGCGGCCTTGGTATCGCGCCGGTCGATGGCTGTTGCCGCTTATGCCGGTGCAAGCCTGGGAAGTTGCCAAACTGCTCTCCGGCCCTGTCGTGAATTTGAGAATCAGTGTGCCGAAAGCACGCAAGGATCTGGCCGTCCAGATGTTCAAAGACGTGGATTCCAGCTTCATGCACTGGACGCTCCAAGCGATTTTGAATTGGCAACCGACCCCGCTGGAAGGCATTCGCCCACTCCACATCCACGGCGCTCGCGACCGCGTCTTGCCCCTCCGCGGCGTCCAGCCCGACGAAATCATTCCCCACGGCGGACACTTGATCAACATGACCCATGCGGAACAGGTGAATTCTTTCATCCGCCACGCAGTGTATCACAAGACGTGATATTTCGCCCTTGTTACCGCTCCGGTGAGGGGTATAATTGGTAGAGTATGTGAAAGTATCAACATCTTCTAGCCAGAGTCTCCGTATCATGCGATCCGTCAATGCAGTCTACGAAAATGGCCGCCTTTTCTTTCCCGAGGGCAATGGCCCCGAAGGTCGGATGGAAGTAGTCGTTGTCTTTCCCGATCAAGGCGAATCGGCTCCTCCTCGCGACAAAGATGCCGGTAAGCGATTTGTTCGTGAATGGGCCGGCATACTCAAAGGATGTGACGTCAGCAATTGGCAAGACGAAAAAGCCGAGTATCTGAAAGGAAAGCCGAGTGAAAATCCTGCTTGATACGAATGTCGTCTTGGATATTGCGTTGGCTCGACAGCCGTTTTGTCAGGGTGCCGAGAAGATCCTTAATGCTTCGGATTTTGACCACTTCCATCTGTTCATTACCGCTTCCAGTGCAACGGACCTTTATTATGTGTTGCGCAAGGAAAAGGGGCGTGAAGTCGGATTAAGATTCATTAAGCGTCTACTGGAATGCGTTGATGCGTGTAATGTTGATG
>CAZNMP010000037.1:0-12448 GCA_964573875.1 uncultured Planctomycetaceae bacterium
TTTCCAGCCCTCGTGATCGCTGCCGCAGCATCGGCCGTCATGTTCGCCTTCCTATGGAATACGACTCACGCCAAATCAACTTTCTAAACAGCCTGCGAAAAAAGTGATATTCCGCGAATAGAGCGTCGTAGCCACGCTTGCCGCGGGCATGAGAATTGCCGGAATCGAATGCTACTTGGCAGTCGAGTCGGCGGCCGCATGAGCCCAACGTTGACGCACCTCGTCTTGGGCCTTACACAGATAGTCGCGGTCGGGCATCTCGGCAGAGGCACGCGATAATATGGCCAGCGCTTCTTCATACCGCTGTTGGCCGCACAAGTGATCCACCCATTGATGGTGGACATGCACATAGTTCTGCGCGAATGCCTCGAATTTCGGGTCTAGTGCCAAACCGCGCCGCAGAAGATCGACGGCTTCGGCAAAATGTTGCGTGTTGCCAAGCTCGATCGACCAATTGTTGATCGTGGCCAGCAGATTCCCTCGTGCCGTGGCATTCGTGGGATCAAGCCGCAAGGCTTTCGCATTAACCCGGGCAGCGTCCTCGAATCGTTTTTCGGCAAGCAGATCCACGCCGCGATTGTAGTAGATCATCGCGGCGATTTGAATCGGCGAAACCTCGCGGGCCTTTGAACGGTCGGCCGCGGCCGGCGCACCGATCATCTTGCCCGATGCGGAGACCGACTGCTTCGGGTCATCGATCCAGCAGCACCAACGCGGGCTGGTGTTTTCGATATCCAACATTCCATCGGCCAGCAGGAGGCGGCTCATCGCATGGCCGGGCATTTCGAGGCCGCGGCAATCCAAGCCGAACTCGCTGGCAAAAAAATTGAACAGCACCGTGGCGCTTACGCAGTTGAACCGCCCGTCGTCTAACACGCGGCGGATGTCGGTATAGGCCAAATCATAGCCGCCCCCCAAAACGCGGCGATGCAGGAACTCGAAGATCGCCTCGGCCCTGTCGCGCGGCGCACCATAAAGGTTTTCCGAACGTCGCAACTCATCGACCAATCGCGCCACTTTCTGCTCGTAGCGATGCAAACTCTCGACATCCTCAGCGCCGCTGGCCACCAGCGCGGCACTGAGCGGCGTCAATGTATCGAGTCGCCCCTCGGCTGCTTCGGCAAACAATTTTCCTTCAAGCCGAGAGCCGGGTGCATCCCACGCTTTTTGGGCGTTGGGAAACAGAACGCCGCTCACGCGCACCACTATCTCGGGCTTTGCAACCTGTACGGCGGCAGAAGTGATCCGTTGCGCAACGCCGTTCATCGTCGGCATTCTGGCGGCAACATCGGCCATCTTGAAAGCCGTGAACGTTTTTCCTGCTTCGACAGGGGCCGACTCTTTACTTGCCTCAATAGTACGGTCTAGGCATAAAGCAGGCCCTTCCATTTCGGCCGCCGAGATGGGACGCATTAGGCCAAAACACAACACTATCAGGACGGCCCCAAAAAGGCCGTTCCGTCGCATGTTGTGCGCATTATGGCTGAGTATGCGTTGCATCGCTGGGGGGGAAGTTTGGCTTGTTTCGATCCTGCTGCCTGCACTGACTGCGGTCAGGCTGCCGATGGCGAAAGGTTCGCCAATCACACCAATTGTACGATGCAAAATAGCATCGCGCCAACCAGCGGGGCGGCAAAATGGAGAAAATACACCAGAATAAGACACCCCCACATAGAGGGCTCTACGGCAGCTTGTGCCCCATTTTGTCGCGTTTGGCGGCGATGTATCGGGCGTTGTGCTCGTTGATGGGACCGAGAATCGGCACCTGATCGACTACTTTCAGGTCGAAACCGCCGTAGATGAAGGCGTCGGTTTTTTTGGGGTTATTGGTCAAAAGCCGAATCTTCGTGAGACCGAGATCCTTGAGGATCTGGATGCCGACCCCGTAGTCGCGGCTATCGACCTGATGGCCGAGGGCGAGGTTGGCTTCGACCGTGTCCATGCCTTGGTCTTGCAGGTTGTAGGCCTTGATCTTTTCGACCAATCCGATGCCTCGTCCTTCCTGGGGCAAATAAACCAATACGCCGGCTCCATCTTTGCTGATCATCTGCATGGCCAAATGCAATTGATCGCCGCAGTCGCATCGCAACGAGGCCAACAGGTCGCCGGTAAAGCAGGCTGAGTGCAGCCGCACTAGAGGTTCGGACGCCTTGGCGGGATCGCCCGTCACAATGGCGATCGGCTGTTGCTCTTCATACTTCACACCGTAGGCAATAATGCGGCCAGGACCATAGCGCGTCGGCAGATCGGCTTCGGCCAGCCGGTAGACGAGCTTCTCGCTGAGGCGGCGGTAGCGGATCAGCGATTCGATCGTGATGATCTCGAGCTTGAACTCCTTGGCCATTGCGTAGAGTTCTTCGGGCGTCGCCCGATCGCCGTTTTTACCGAGAATTTCGATCAACACACCAGCCGGCTTCAGTCCGGCCAGCCGAGCCAGATCGACAGCACATTCGGTATGGCCGGCGCGCCGCAAGACACCGCCTTCCTTGGCCACCAACGGGAACAAATGTCCCGGCCGCGCGAAGTCGGAGGGCTTGCTGTGCGGATTCAGAATCTCTTGGATGGTTTTCGCCCGCTCGGGCGCAGTCACGCCGGTTCGACCGCTGATATGATCCACGGGCACCGTAAACGCCGTTTGGAACGGGGCGGTATTGTCCTGCACAATGGGCGGCAGATCGAGCCGTTTGGCCACTTCGGGCAAAATCAACATGCAAAGCTGGCCCCGGCCGTAGGTGATCATGAAATTGATCAGATCGGTCGTAACCTTTTCCGCGGCACAGATGAAATCTCCTTCATGCTCGCGGTCTTCGGCATCCATGACGATCACGGGACGTCCCGCGGCAATAGCCTCGATAGCGGCTTCAACAGTCGAAAGTCGGTGCGACACAAGCGTTCTCCCAAAAAACAAACTCACCCTGCGCCCCAGAGAAGGCCGGGGCGAAAGAGCCTAGCACTACATTATAGCCAAGAGCGTGGCCGGTCCGCCACCCGCCGGGCCATGGCGACGGAGGATCTTTTTTCCTTAGTCCTTGGCCGACTTGACCTTGCGGCTTGCCGAACCACGAACTAGGGGGCGGCTGGGGATCATTTTTTCACGGAAGACTGTGCCGCTTTGAGGGCGTCGAACAGCGTCTGCTGCGTATAGCCGCCGCGCAGCACAATGGGCTGGTTAGGATTGCCGGCGGGAAAAATCGCCAGGACCGGCACCTGTTTGCTGCCCAGCAAGTCCAACATCTTCGTGACTTCCGGTTGGCCGTGGGTCCAGTCGGCATGCATCGTGACGATGCCGGCGGCCTGGACGGCCGCTTGGATTTCCCGCGTATTCAATACGGTCGCTTCCAAGGTTTTGCAGGTCAAGCACCAATCGGCCGTGAAATCGACCATGACGGTCGAACCCGCGGCAAGGTTTTCTTCCAAGGCTTTCGGCGTAAAAGGTTGCCACGGCAAGCGAGTCGTGTTTTTTTCGGAAGCCGACCGTTCCTTCGTATCATTTTTGACCAATCGATCAGCGACGGCCTGCTCAACCGTGCGATCGAAATAGCCCTGCATGACCCCGGCAAGCCATCCAAAGGCAACGAGCCACATGACGCCGCCGAACGCCACGGCAGCGGCCCAACCGCGGAACTTCTCGCTGGTATCGGCCAAGGGCGAGATGCGACCAACCCACCAGCAAGAACCCCAGAGGCCAAACAAGAAACCGATCGTGGGAACCACCAGAGGCGCATGAATAAACGTCAGCAGAAAGACCACCGTGCCCAGCAAGATGAAACCCAAAAACTGCTTGAACGTATCCATCCAAGCGCCTGGCTTTGGCAGAAAGGCAATTAAATTCGGGAACGCACCGATCAACAAATAGGGGCTTGCCATTCCGAGCCCGACGGATGTAAAAACGGCATACGTTTTTACCGGCGGTTGACCGACGGCCCAGGTCAGTGCGGAAGCCAGAAACGGAGCGCTGCACGGCGTAGCTAAAATCGTGGTCAAAACACCCTTGGCGAACGCGCCGGCCGCTCCTTCTTTTTCGCCAAGTTCCAGTGTTTTACCGCGTCCGACAAATCCAGGAATGGGGATTTCCCACACGCCAAGAAAGCTTAACCCCATCGTAAAGACAACGGCCGCCAATGTGATATTAAAGCCGTTGAAGCTGAACAATTGCCCCCAGCCCATGCCGAGCGTCACGGCCAGAGTGGCCAACACCATAAACACCGACAGCAAACCGAGCGAGTACCAAACGTTTAACGTGAAGGCGCGTCCTCGACCGTGGCCCGCTTGTTCGAGAAACGACAAAAGCTTCAAACCGATCACCGGCAGCACACAGGGCATCAAATTCAACAACAAACCGCCGAGGAATCCGGTTAGAATCACCAACGACATCGACGTTTGACGAATTTCTTCGTTCTCACGAATCAGGAGCGCGCCAGGATCGAATTTTTGCGACTTCGTTTCCGGAGGCGTAGACGGCGACGGGACCGACGACTCTTTCGGCAGCTCAAGGCCCTGGCCGAGGACGGCCGTAAACGGGAAAGCTTGCGGCGGCAAACAAGAATCGGCATCGCATAATTGGGCGGTCAGTTTGCCTGATATTTTCAGTGAACCGGGATCTACTCCGGCAGGCAATTCCAGCGGCGCGACCCAGGTGATTGTGCCCTCGTGGAATTCGATCACCAAATCGCCAAAGGCATCGGGGTCTTTCTTTTTTTTCGGTTCGACCGATGCTTGGAACTTACCGGCCAATTTGACGCCCGGCGGCAATTCGAGATCGATAACCGTCGCCAAGGGGCCGCCCGGCGGCTGCGTGATCGAGTAGAAATGCCAGCCCTGTTTGATCGTGGCGGTAAGGAACAGTTGGCTAGGTTTATCCGCCGCCGGGGCCGTAAACTGGGCGGCAACGCGCACGAGATTCTTCGGTTCATTGGGGGCAGCTCCCAGCAGGTCGGCTCCCAAGGTATTTTTTCCCTGCGAGATCAAGACCACCAGGGCCGCTGTTCCCAAGATAACCGCAAAGCGTAGTAATTTCATGAATGAATATCCTATTGACCTTTGCACAGCCAATGATCCCAGGCCGACCATCGGGAGGCCGAAATCCAGGCCAATCAAGTTGACCGGCCGGTTCATTATCTAAGCAAACATTAATAACAGGTTTGTGAAGCAAGGTATTCTATGCGATCCCCCACGCCGGGGCAATGCGTTCCTGTTAGTTGCCCCTTCTCATTTGGCTTGGCACCCAGTATTCTAAAGGGGCAAGGAAAACATGCCGTGAAACTGATTATCGCCATAATTCAACCGACCAAACTCAGCGCGGTGCGTGAGGCACTCGAAAAAATCGAGGTGACGCGGTTGACCGTCTGCGACGCCCAGGGTTTCGGCCGGCAGCGCGGGCGAACCGAGATGTTTCGCGGCCATGAATACACGACCACCTTGCTCCGTAAAGTGGCGTTGGAAATCGTCGTCAACGACGATTTTCTGGATCGCACGATCGACACGATCATCAACACGGCCCGAACCGGCCCGGAAGGCACGATCGGCGACGGCAAAATTTTCGTGCTGCCCGCCGATCAAGCAGTTCAGATCAACGACGGCGCACGCGGTCCCGGGGCAGTCTAACGGTGCCCGGCGAGATTTCTCGGCGAGAGAAAAGGCTTCGTCAAGCAGGATCATCTGCTTCAACGATCTCAAGCGTTAGCGGTAAATTCAAAGACAAACATCAAGCAACGTCACGGCAGAATACCATCGATATGCTTGAAACCATTGTTACCCCTGGTCCTTCTGCGAATGCTGTCCGAACTGCCGATGGAAAGGTGCTGACGGCGCCGGCGAATTGGCTATTGCTTCCTCCTGGCGATGCGGCGTTGACTCGGCGAGTGAAAGCGGCGGGAGAGCATTGGGTCGTGCAAGAAACGAAGGGGCGGAAGATTTTTTCGCGCGGCATTTGGGCAGAGGCTGCGACCGTCGAACGAATTCGCGCGGAGTTGGAAGCTGAACGTACGACCGAAGGCTATGCCAAACGCAAAGCGGCGGATGCTCGACGCCGAGATAAAGCGCAGGCCGAATACGTCGAGGATTTTTTGAGAGCAGTGGTGAAGTTTTTGGCATTTCATCCACGACACGCCGGCATTGCCGACCGACTTGCGCGAGCCGTGACGGAACATACCGCACCGGTTGGAAGCGGAACTGTTGCCCGAACCCAACGAATTCCCATTGAACAGCGCGCGGAAGCGGCGGTTATTGCCTGGATGCGGCATCAAACGACCGCTTACGACACGATGGCCATCCCCAGAGTGAAAGGCAAGCGGCGTGAAGTACGGCGCATGCTTGCCGAGCGGTCGAAGGAATTGTTGGCCCTGTATCGAAGCGGCGAGGCGGTTGAGGAATGCCCGCTGGAAAAGGCGTTAAATCAAGATTGCGGTTCATCCACTGGAAAAAAGTCGCAATGATTCGCAAAGACAAACACCCAACATCATCGCTTCTATTTGGTGTTGCAGTAGGTGGATTCTCGCGACTCCCCGCCACCTGGGGCATGGCGGATCTCAAGAAAATGTGTTAGGCTAGATAGTAGAAAGGCGTGCCAAGAAGAAGAGCCGATGCACCGGGTTTTGATCGCTGGCCCGAGATAGTAGGGCAACAGGTAACCGAGGTCGGCGTACCGCCTCTTCAAAAAAGTCACGCCCAGGAAGCCCGTACAGATCATGCGGGCTTCTTGCTTTTCTTGGGCATGTCGATCTAGGATACAATAGGAAATTTGGTGTCGGCGAGTTCCGCAAGACAATCCGCCCACTCTTGATGAACTTCGGCGCGGAAGATCGGCACATAGCGAGGTGCGTTAAAACCTAGTTTCACCTGATCACCCTCGATTTCCAAAACAACGATTTCGACATCCTCACCGATAAGAATCCGTTGACCCGATTTTCGGCTGAGAACCAGCATGTGCGATCCTCCAGGAAGAGGGAAACTCATCCAGTGTGATGCTAACAGAAAAAAGTGAGATGGAAAGCCGTATTATCGTTAGAAATACGTTAGCCGAACATGTTGGCGTCTGCATAAGAAAAGCAGCCGAAGGCGGCTTGGCCTGGAAGACAAGCGAACACTCCACTACGCGCCAGCTAATCGGCAAAGTTTGACACCCCTCAGGCTGCTTGCTGTTGGCAATCTTTTTCGATTACGCAAACCTATCCACATGCGTGTAGATATGCGCCTTGGGGGATCGCGACGATAACGCCGGTTGAGGCGTCGCACTAACCCAAAAATGCATGTGGAACGTTGGTTTCGTCAAATCCGCCACCGGTTCGACGACGATTTCTGTAACGAGTGACATGGATTGTTCGGTTGGGGCGAAAAGGAGTTTGGGGATGAGAACGGTCCGCTTTGCCTTGTTTGTGTTTTTCACCGCTGGCGCTGTTTCAACGGTTTGGGGTCAATACGGGCTTTATGGCTCGCCCGAGACGTTGCAACTGCCGGCGCAGGAAACCGCCCCGCAACAGGCTGCTACGCCGGTCAATTATCCGACCACGGCGGTGCCGCAGACGGCGGCTGTGCCCGGTTATACTTATCCGGCGCAACCGCAGCAATATAGTTATCCCGCGCAACCGCAGATGCCGGCGCAGGCCTATTCCTATCCGGCTTCCTCTCCGGCGCAACCACAGGCTGTCGTTCCGACCTATTCCTACCCTGCACAACCGCAGGCTCCAACATACGCGTATCCGGCCCAGCCGCAATATCGCTATCCCGCACAAGCACAGACGACGGCGCGGCCCCGTTATTCAGCCCAAGTGCCGAACCGCTATCCGGTTCAACCGCAGCCAACAACGGCTTACCAGCCGTATCAGGCCGGGGCACAGTATCGCTATCCAGGGCCTTATGCGGCGCGCACACCCATGCGAACCGCGGCTGTCGAGCCTATTGCTCCGACACCGCAACCGATTCCGGCTCCGCCGGGTCAGCCCATGCCGCCTGCCGCCACGGGACCGATGCCGTCGGAATCGCCGGCGTTGCAAGGCCAGTCCCTGACGCCGCAGCCGATGCAAAATCAGAATTATGTGGATAATGGATGCGGACAGGTTTACGGCGGGAACGGGTGCGGACAAGTCTATGGCGGAAATGGAGGATGCTTCGAGCAGTCGGTCAACGGAACTTATCCGAATGGCTGCGGCGATAATCCCTTCTGTGAACAAGATTCTTACTGCGCCTGGTACGCTTCCGTTTCGGCCTTGGCCTTGGGACGTAGCGACGGTCGCGACTTTTGGACCAGCTATCGGACGGGCGATGAACGCGAACAGGGCGGCAATACAAGATTCCCCATGTCGTGGAAATGGGGCGGTGAAGTGCGAATCGGCCGCCGATTCTGCTGTTGCTGCAATCCTTGCGCGTTGGAAGCCGTTTATTGGACGACCGACGCTTTCAGCGGCTATCGCCGGACAGCCTACGACGGCGACACCGTCAACACGGTGTTGAGCACCAACTATATTACGTTTTTAATTCCCGGCGAAAGCAGCGCTCGATCGGCAGACTATTGGTTCCAAGGCGCCGGTCAGCAGACGCTGGAACGCCGCGATGAATTCCACAACGTCGAAATCAACTTGGTTCGCGAGCAATTGGCTTGGGCCTGCGATTCGGGTTGGGATATCGGCTGGTCGATGGGCGTGCGTTACTTCCGCTTCCAAGAATCGTTGGTATACGACTCGGTCCGAGTCGGCGGTACGCGCGGCGGCACTCAAGACGCCTACTTCGCCGATGAAGTGACCAACAATCTCATCGGCTTCCAGGTCGGGTTCGATGCCGCGTACAACGTATGCAACAATCTGCGGCTATTCATTACGCCGAAGGTGGGCATCTACGACAACTTCATGGACAATTCATTCCAGGCGCAACTCGGCAATGGCGTGACGAACGGTTATGCCTCGCCTTACAATGTCTATTATCCAATCAGTGGACATAAAAACGCTGTTGCGTTCCTGACCCAGATCGACGTTGGCGCGGATTACCAGTTCACGCGAAACTGGAGCGCACGGATGGGCTATCGCATCGTGGCCATCACGGGCATCGGATTGGCGGAAGATCAATTCCCGCAATATCTGACTGACGTGCCGCAACTGCATTCCGTGGAAAACTCCAGCAGCCTGATCTTGCATGGAGCGTTCTTAGGCGTGACGTATAACTTCTAACAGCAATATCGCCTACGGCGCATCGTCGTCGCTGGCTTCGCAGATAGCCTGAAACTCGGGATCCGCCCGCAAGGGATCGAAATCGGTCTCGGTTTCGGCCAAACGGCGATACGAGGGATCGATGGCCAGCGACTGGGAGAGATAACGCAGGGCACGGTTCTTTTGGCCTGCCAGGCTTAGATAGCAGGCCAAATTATACCGAAGCAGCGGTTCGGCGGGATCGACCCGCAGGGCTTGCTCCAGGGCGTTGATGGCCAGATCGAGCCGGCCGGTTCGTTTGTAGCACCATCCGAGCGCGATGCGGACGCGGATGTCGTCTGGAGCGGCTTTGGCCGCCCGTTCCAAGGGCATCACGGCTTCCCCATAACGCTGCATGGCACGAAGACCTTCGCCCCAGAGATAGAGCGACTCGCTATCGAACGCGGCAGGGTCGCCCAGTCGGTCCAAAGTATTCAGCGCATGCTGCGCCATGCCCAATTCGAGATATCCCTCGGCTTCTCGCTGGATTTTCTCGCGGCGAATTTGGTGTCGGGCATTCATGGGCGTTCGGCTCCGGTCGCTTAACTCACCCTATTATTGTAATCCAGCAATCCGCAGAATGAAAATGCCAAAATTGGAATGCTTCGGAAGCGGTCAATTTTCCGGCAAAAGCCTTTATTTTTGCGATTTTCAACGCTGGTGGACATTTGGAAACCAACGCTGATTTCTGTTTCTGCAATCAAACGGCGGGAATAATTTTCGGACGGAAAACGATTTATTTAGTGGATACTGACCGTGACCTCAACGACATGGAACGTGATTTTGCTTCAACGTTTTCAAGCTCGCACGAGTCAGACAAGTGACGCAAACCTGCCGGTATTGCCTGCCAGGTGGTTGACGCCGTAGGACAAATAGCCGGGAGCTAACGACCCCCGGAATATACGAATATTTGCAGCCGTATTCCGGGAGCTGTTAGCTCCCGGCTATTACGGCACTCCGCGAAAAGTTGTCGCTGTCTTTTCCAACGGCTAGGAGGAGGTTCCCATCATGTTGCGCCAGGAGATGCTATGCGCTGTTCCCGCGATGGATGTAACGTTGATGGAGCGTGCAAAGGAATGGCTGCGCACGGAATCGCCGTGGTGGCTGTGCAGCTTTACGTTCCACATGATCCTGGTATGCTCGCTGGCGACAGTGAGCACGCGAGTGATCGAGAAATTGGAAGAACCGGAGCAGATAATCGAGGGCAGTAATATTCCCTCATTGATCTCGACTATAAAACTAGAGCAAGCCAATATCGAGGAGGTCAAGATTCCCGATTTGCCGCCCGATCCGAGTCTTGCCGACATACAGCCGCCTAAGATTGGGATGGAAATTGATGTCGCAAGCTCTGTGCCCTCAGGCGACGGAGGCGAGAGTGATAATCCACGACCTCGGTTTGGAGATCCGAATGGCATGACGGGGCTTTATGCTCTTAATCCATATGCTCCGACAAAAAAAGGCCCAGGTCCAGCATCTAGTGGCCATCATCCTGGAATATCCAGTGGGGGAAATGATCCCCATCCAGGCATTCAGGCACCCTGGAAGCCCCGCAAACTCGGTCCCAAAGATGGTGTCTATGGAAAAGGCAACACCCAAGGAGGCGATCGGGCGGTGGTGGCTGCTTTGAACTGGATCTTGCGACATCAATTGCCGGACGGCCGTTGGAGCCTGACGAACTATGGCCGATGCTGCCGTGACGCAACTTGCACGACACCGGGTAAAACCGAGGCAGATTCGGCCGCCACGGCCTTGGCCTTGCTGCCACTTTTGGCCGCCGGCCATACGCATCAAACGCTGGGCGCGTTGGCCGATGGGAAAGAGGCCAAGAAAATGGGACGGAGCTACCAGCGGGCCGTCAACAACGGGCTTTATTGGCTCTTGCGCCATCAAAAGCCCGACGGCGACCTGCGGGCCGGTTCGACGATGTATGCCCAAGGATTGGCCACCATCGCTTTGTGTGAAGTCTACGGGATGACCCAGGATCCGGCCGTGGGCGAGGCAGCCCAACGGGCGATTCAATTCATCGAGAGGGCACAGAATCCCAAGACGGGCGGCTGGCGCTACGAGCCCGGCACGGTGGACCCTGGCGATACGTCCGTGGTCGGCTGGCAAGTCATGGCTTTGAAGAGCGGGCAGATGGCCCGGTTGCAGGTCGATCCGCTTGTATTGGATCGGGCAAAAGTGTTTTTGCGGTCGGTCAACTCCGGCGGCACATTCAGCTATACGCCGGGCGGGGCCTCTAGCCCGACGATTACCTCGGTTGGTCTGCTGTGCAGCCAGTATTTGGGAATGCCGCGAACCGACCCGGCCATGACCAGCGGCACCCAGGTGTTGATGCAAACACTGCCGGGCAGCAGCCCGAAGAATGTCTATTATGTCTACTACGCCACCCAAGTGATGCATAATCTGCCTGGGCCTGAATGGGATATTTGGAACCGGAAGATGCGGCACGATTTAGTGGACACCCAAACGACAGAGGGGTGTGCTGCGGGCAGTTGGAATCCGCAGGGGGATGCGTGGGGCCCCCAGGGTGGACGCTTAATGATGACCAGTTTGGCCGCTTTAAGCCTTGAGGTTTATTACCGCTTCATGCCGCTGTATAAACTTGACCGATATTAAGCCTTGGTTTCTGGGGTCGCCTCAATTTCCGTGGATGGATATAATCCGATGTTTCCAGGGAAAAACAAGAACCCCCTTGCCAGAGCAGGTTTGTATGAGTCAGGTCGAAATGCTTCCACCGCGTACGCCGCAACCACCTGCGGCGTTTGGACTTACGGCAGAAACGCTCTACGACAAGTGTGTCTCCTTGGCACGGAACTTGTGGTGGAGTTGGCACGCGGAGGTGATCAATCTCTTCCGCGATTTGGACCCTATCCGGTGGCGCCAGTTGGACCATAACCCCATAGCGTTACTTTCGGAATTCACCCCCGAACGACTGGAGATGCGGGCCTCCGAATTGGTGCTCTATAGCCGCATCAACCAAGCGTATCGCCGGCTGAAAGAATATGCGGGCGAAATTCCGCCCTGGGGACGCACCCATGCGGGCGTGCTCGGCTCGAAGCCGGTTGCTTATTTCTCGCTAGAGTTCGGCGTCCACGAGTCGGTGCCGATTTATTCCGGCGGCCTGGGCGTGCTTTCGGGCGACCATATTAAAAGCGCCAGCGGCCTGGGCGTGCCTTTGGTGGCCATCGGGCTGTTCTACGACCAGGGCTATTTTAAGCAACATCTCGATACGAACGGCTGGCAACACGAGGAGTATCTCGACACCAAGG
>CAZNMP010000038.1:0-12412 GCA_964573875.1 uncultured Planctomycetaceae bacterium
CGCATTGTTCCACCCCATCTTTGCCGAGAAAGCAACAGATTTTCAGAGACGACTAAGTAAGAAGATACTTCTTCCGGCACAACCCATCCCCCGAGGTTTGTCGCGCCAAAAATTTCCAAACCTCTTTGCCATTCCTTCCATCGCTGACTGTTGATCGTGTGATTTTTCTGCGAGCGACACCCTCCTTGTTTATTGTTGGACTGATTCCTTTTCCCGTGCCGTTCCGCTCAGTTCCACGCGTAATCCCATCAGCCCGGGCCCGTCTCCTTCTTCAGGTTCGCCGTTATGCACGTCGATTTCCAACGTGTTGATGCCCTCGACGAACCCCGAAGTGATCTGGAACCGGCTGAACATGGTGAAATTGTTCCAACCATGCGGATATACTTTGACGTTCTTCCCGTTGATCCGAACGGCCGAGACCCGATTGTCGGCTAAAAACCAAGCGTCGACGTAGGCCGTTCGCGGATACATGCCCGTCAGGTCGAATGTCGTGCGGAAGGTATACTCCGCATTGTTGGGATTCTCGCCTTTGAAAGTGATCCATTGCGACTTCCGAGGATCGTTTTCCAGCCAAGCGTCGAGCGAGATTACTTGCGCCGGATGCGGCTTGAACTGAAGGGCATTGCTCAGTGCAACCGCTTGCCAATGCGGATCGTCCTGGCCGACATGAAGCCCTGCGCCCGTATTGAAGAACTTGATCGGCACGCGATTTGGCATCATCCGGGCGAAACCCGCCGCCTTGGCCGAAACCACCTGCTTCAGCGATGGAATGCCTTTGCCTTGCTCCACGCGAACCGATTGGTTTTCCACCAGTACGACCGAATCTCGCTTCTCGCCTCCGGCCGTCAGAAGCGAAACTTCAACCTTCCCGCGAAACACATGCGAGTTCGTGTTGCCGTGCTTGTCCACCTCCACGCCAAACTCCGTGCCCAGATCAGTCACTATGGCCGTTGGTGTTCGCACGGTGAACAGGGGGGCGGGAGATTGGGGGCGGGGGGCGGGGGAAGACGAGGGATTTGGGATCTGGGATTTGGAATTTGTTTCACTAGCCACTAACCACTGGCCACTGGCCACTTTCTCGTTCCTCTTCTCTAATCTTGCCGTCAACTTCCCGAATGACAAAATTCCCCCGTCCCGTGACTCTGCTTGGTAGGTGCAAGGGCCGTGAAGGATTACTTTAGCTCCTGTGTCATACGTGATTTCCATCAACCCCGAGGCTAGCGCATACTTGCGCCCCAAAGCCACGCGATCGGTAACGGGAGCCGTCATCGGATCCGCCCATGTTGCATCGATCATGTCGGTGATCTTGCCGATATATTCGATCGGGTTGCCGGCTTTCCCTGAAGCAACACTGCCGCGATGCGCCGCCGATGAATTGCCCTGGACAACCAACTGTGGAATATCCACCTGATAAACCCATGCCCCCAACAACCCTATGCACATCACGACAACAGAGATGAAATTCGAAGTTAGAACCGGATAAGCCGCGTAAAGCGGCATGGAAGAAGACAACGGCGTTGGATCGAGAATGATGGAAATTGGAAGTTGGGGATCCACAACAGTCGTCGTGTTGCCGTGGGACTGTTGTTCATGTATCTGGGATATACCCATTTCCTCTCCCTGAATCCCAGCCCCATCCTCCTCCATGTTGTGCCAATGCAAGTCGGCGCAAAGATGCATGTAGCGAACGTAAAAAGCTCGTACCTCGGAATCCACGCACACCCATTGCTCCAAACGAGCCAACTCGTCGGGCGATGCCGTTCCGGTACGAAGCCCCCACAGCAGATCATGCAATTCGGCGGTTTGTTCTTGAGTGAGACTCACGTACTACCCCCCTGACCCCTTCTCATTGTCCCGCAATGTCGCCTCTACGCAATCAAACAACTCACGATGGATCCGTTTCAGCATTTTGTAGGTTGCGTCCGGCGAACGCCCCATCTCCAATGCCACCTGTTTGATTGTCGAGCCGCTTGCGTAACAACGTTCCACTAAGGTGCGATCGAGTTCGATCAGCCGCTCTACGCAACCCGACAGGGCGACGTGGCGATCTTCGAGCAAACCGCTCTCCGTGAGTGTCTCCTCCGAAACGAGTCGGAAAAACTCTTCGCCAAACGGAATGGCCGTTTTCTTCTGACGCTGCCGAAACCACATCACGCGATAGTAAGCCACCTGACATGCCCAGGCCCGAAAATTCGTGCCTGGCGCAAACTCGTCGAACTTTTCCCAGATAATGGTGCTGGTTTCCTGAAAGACATCTTCCGCGTCTGCCCAATTGGGGATCAGCGTAAGGATATAAGCATAGATCTGGCGCGCATGCCGACCAAAGAGCTGCGCAAACTCGTCTGCTCGCTCGGAACGGCTTGGATTCGACGCTGGATTTTCGGTCGCCATACCATTTACCCTTCGTAAAGGCGACTCCCCTGTCCCAAGAGTAGGGAAACCACACTATGCTCCTCTTCCTATCATCTTAATTAGTGGGTTTTGGGAGATTGGAACAAAAAAGGCAGGATTTTTAGAATTACCACCATAACGCACACTCAGCCATGCCCTAAAGGTGGCATTTCGCGAATCGCTGAGCTGTCGCCACTGCACTTCATCTAACCCATCTTGCCAAGTCGCGTTAATCCATAGGCTTTGCTCAAGCCGCAACATCAATCCGACGAAATTAGAGGGAGAAGGCGGATTGTTATATGGATGCCAACCCGAAAACAGATCTTCGAGAGCCCATCGCCCTGGCCAGCGGCCCGCTCGGCTTGGCAATCGACTGGATTGCCGACTTGGGCGGCGTTGTCTCCGATGGCATCATTGGCCTTGGCAATATCTCCAAGTTCGCCCTCCGGACGTTCGGCTGGATGTTTTCCCGTTTGCCGCGCAAAGAAACCATCCTGCCGAGCTTCTATCAGATTGGCGTTTTAAGCCTGCCCGTGATTGCACTGACCGGCACTTTCATCGGAATGGTGCTGGTTGTCCAAAGCTATGTGCAGTTCCGCAATTTGCACATGGAAGGCAAACTGGGGGCAGTTATCAATATGTCGCTGGTCCGCGAACTAGGGCCCGTGTTGGCCGCCACCATGCTGGCGGGTCGTGTAGGCAGCGCCATGGCCGCCGAACTCGGCACCATGCGCGTTACCGAACAGATCGACGCCCTGATTACCATGGGCGCGAATCCCATCCACTACCTGGTCGTACCGCGATTCCTCGGTTGCTTGTTGCTCATTCCGGCTTTAACTGTCATGGCCGACTTCATGGGCGTGGCCGGCGCTTTTTTCTACGCCGTGAATCTCCTAGGGATTGATGCCCATCATTACCTCGAAAATTCGCAGCATTTCGTCAGTAATTTCGATTTGTTCGCAGGCGTATTCAAAAGCCTGTTCTTCGGCGCAGCCATCGCGCTGATTGCCTGTTATCGCGGGTTCCATTGCACGCCCGGCGCCGAGGGCGTCGGTCGCGCGGCAACGGCGGCCTTTGTCTACTCATTTGTGATGATTTTGTTGCTCGACCTGTTGCTAGGCATTGCGCTCGACGGCATTTACTTCTCGCTTTGGCCCGAAGCACCGAAGCTGTTTTAACAAATAAACATGGTCACAGCCGCCCAAAACATGACGGATCCGAACGGCCCGCTCGTCGAACTCGAGCGGATAAGCATCGTTTTCGGACACCAGCATGTGCTGCGGAATATCGACCTTTCGATTCCACGCGGCCAAACGCTCGCCATCATCGGCGAAAGCGGTTGCGGAAAAACCGTGATGCTGAAAACCATCATCGGATTATTGCGGCCGACCCGCGGTCATGTGCGTTTCGACAGCCGAAATCTGGCCGAACTTAGCGAACGCGAGCTAACCCGACAGCGAATCCGTTTCGGCTTTCTGTTCCAGCAGGCCGCCTTGTTCGACAGCATGACCATTGCCCAAAATGTGGCCTTTCCACTGCGGCAGCATACCACGAAAAGCTCGGACGAAATCCAGCACATCTCCTTGGCACGCCTTGCTGAGGTAGGTTTGCCTGAAAGTATTTTGCATAAAAAACCGGCCGAGCTTTCCGGAGGCATGCGCAAACGGGTCGGTCTAGCAAGGGCCTTGGCCTTGGAGCCTGAAATCATGCTCTACGATGAGCCCACCACCGGGCTCGACCCGATCATGAGCGACGTCATTAACGAATTGATTCTTAGCACAAGGCAGCACCATCCGGTCACAAGCATCGTCGTGACGCACGATATGCGCACCGCCCAAAAAGTGGCCGACCGGGTAGTCATGCTGTACCCTTTGACGCGGTTGAAAGCGGACGAACCGCAGGTCATTTACGATGGTCCGCCCGATATGATTGAGCAGGCATTCGATAGTCGGGTGTCCCAGTTTGTCCGCGGCGAGGCCGGCGAACGGCTCATGGAAATGCGACAGCAGAACGGCTGGCACGATCGAGGTGAGTCATGGACGAACGAGTAATGCAATTTCGCGTGGGGGTGATGTTTTTAGCCACCTTCATCATTACCGGCATCTTGCTGGTGATGTTCGGCAAGTTGCCACGATGGATCGGCAGCTATCCCGTGCAAGTTCGTTTCGATTACGCCGGCGGCGTCAGTAAAGGCGCCCCCGTGCGCAAAAGCGGCATCCTTATCGGCCGCGTTGCCGACGTCCAACTGACCGAGGCTGACTCCAAGGTTCTCGTAACGCTCGACATCCAAAACGACAAAACCGTCTATCAGAACGAAGAATGCTATATCACACGCGACCTGCTGGGCGATACCGCCGTCGTCTTCGCACCGGTTGCCATGAGCCGCGCCCCGCGAAAGCCCATCGAGCCCAACACCGTGCTGGAAGGTCAAATCAGCGATGACCCCACGGGCCTCAAAAAAGCATTAGAAGGCCCCATCAACACAGTCAACAACACCGGTCAAGCGTTGGCAGCCGCCAGCGAGCAACTCGGAAGGGCCGCCCATCGGGTCGAGGAAATACTCGATGCCGACACGCAGAAAAACGTCCAAAGCCTGCTCCGCGACGCCGCCGTTTCGCTGAAATCGATTCAGGGTATTCTGGGCGACGATGCAAACCGCGAAAAAATCAACCAGGCGATGAAACGGCTCCCCGACACCATCGACAACATGAACACCACGTTCCAGGCGACCAACGACGCCTTGCATCGTTTCACCGACCCTGCCGGCCCCGACAGAAAATCGCCGATCGACCGGATGGTCAACACGATCGAGATCACCGAAAAGACCTTGCGCAAGTTCAGCGAACCGGCCCGCGAGGGCGAATTGGCCCCCGTTGATCAAATCGCCAAGGCCATGGAAAACATCAACGACGTTACCTCGGTCTTGCGTTCCGTCATGAACAAAATTGACCAGGGCGAAGGCTCCATCGGCGCTTTGATGAACGACCGGGAACTCTACAACCGGCTCAACCGAGCCGCGCGCAACATCGAAGACATCAGCCGTCAACTCAAGCCCGTCGTGGCCGACGCCCGCGTCATCACCGACAAAGTCGCCCGGCATCCCGGCGTCATCATCCGCGACGCCGTCAAACCCGGAGTCGGGATCAAGTAGGGGCTAATACGCGAGTTCCAGGTCAAAATCGTGCTGTTCTTGCCTCTCTTGAACGCATCTACTGTCCGATACGCCCGCCAAATCGCTTGCGGCTTTGCAATGGAACCTATCGCAACTGCCCTTGCATCTCAATAATTAGGCTTATCTCCGTAATCTCTTCTTAATCTTTACCCAACAGGTAGACTTTGCGGCCTGCTCGGGTCCCGTAGACTCTGCCGCTTGTTTTGCTTTTTGGGAATTTTGCACTTTTTACGGGCCGATAGCACAAAACAAGATCGGTATATGCCGGTTTTACGCTTTTTGACAACAACGAAGATTCAGGTAGCCAATGTCGCAGGGGTTTGACACCGACCAGAGGGCTCGGCAGTTTTGAGAGTGTGAAAAAGGTTTTTTCATAGGCACTCTGAACAATACTCCTGAAAAAGGGGGCTTGGACATGCGGAATCGTTGTTGTTTAACATCCAACTTCATCCTAGTTGCTGCGGAAACGCATCTCCCTACCCCGTCAAAGCTGAAACGCGGCCGGTGCAGATGTCTGGCGACCCTGGCCGCGGTGGTGCTGCTCGTGGCTGCGTCGTTTTTCCCCCGCTTCGCCACCGCCGAAGTATATACTACTGTTACTAACTTGAACTCATCAGGCGATTGGTCTTTCTCGGGGGCTGTCGGTATTGTTAACGCGCTTGGTGAAGAAGGATTCGTTAATCTCTATACCATTTCCGGCGACGGAACCGCTACGCCCGATACGGCTCTCACCCTTCAAAATTCGGCAACGTTCCGCAACGATACCGAATACGACATTACCATTGATTTTGGCAGCCATGGGTTCACTGTGGCGTCGGGAAAAACCCTGGGTATCGACTCCGATCTCACGTTCTCAAGCTCCGCGTCCACCATTCATTCAACGGGCGATCTGACCATCTCGGAATGCGAGGGAAACATTTCGGCCGCTACCTCCTCGGCAATCTCTCTCAGCGGCATTAAAGCCGGGGGCACGCTGACGTTCTCCAATGGATTCGCCGGCGCGATCGACGTACAGGGAACAAATCAAGCCGTCGGCATATCCGCCAACGCTGTGTACATTGCGGAGGGGATCGCAGAGGGCAGCACCATCACCGTGAATTCGGCATCGGATTATGCCTGCGGCATTTATGGCGCCACCGGAATCCAGGGTGCCTCGTATGGTAATGCTTTGATAATTAACGGCACCGTCTCGGCGACCGGCAATACAGCCGATGCACTGTACTCTCAAGGAAAAATCAAGGCGGAGGTTACCAGCAAGGGAACGCTGTACGCCCATGCCACGGGAACCGGTGAAGAAAGCTACGCCGTCAGAACCGAATATGTAAGTGGCTATTACAACTCTCAGGTCAGACTAAACGCCGGTTGCCATGTTACCGGCAGTATTGCATTGGAGAGCGGGTATGCCGACTCGCTGCTGTTCTACGCCGGCTCGACTTCGACCGACAGCACCACAATCAACGGCAACGTCACCGGCGTGGAAGCAATTATTAGTTACGGCGGCACGTGGAACCTCAACGGCAACATTACAGGATGCGAATATTTTATGATCTCCGGCGGCTCCGTTTCGTTGAATGGCTCGTGCAATACCTGGATCATCGTTGAGGCCGAAGGTATCTTAAGCGGTACGGGTACTCTGTCAAGTCTGAGCAATGCCGGCACCGTTTCGCCCGGCAACTCGATAGGAACGCTTACCACGGGCAGCTACGACGGATCGTCTACCGCCATTCTTAGAATCGAAACCGACGCAGCCGGCAATTGCGATGTCCTGAACGTCACCGGCACCGCTACCCTCGACCACGACACCGTCAACGTCGTCACCACCGGCGGCTACAAGACCGGCACCCGATACACCTTCCTCACCGCCGGCACCTTGGAAGGCGCCGACACGGCCGGCATTCTCGTCGATTCCGCATTTCTCGCGGCCGCTCTCGGCTACGATACCGAGAATATGTGGTTCACGTTGGCCAGCACCGGCCGCAACTATGCGGAGGAAGCCCACACCGGCAACCAGTACGGCGTAGCCACGTATCTCGACGCCCATAAGACCGGTGCGACCGGCGATTTCGAAACTGTGTTAGATGCGTTGAACCTTCAGAGCGGCTCCGGCGCCCGGGCGGCCTTCGACGCCATGAGCGGCGAAATCTATGGCAGCCTTGCCACGGTCAGCATCGAAAACAACGAGCGGTTCCTGCGTTCGATCACGCAGCGCATGCAGGTGCACAGCATGACGCAAGGGCTCGATTTCACGCGGAACGACACGAATAACGGCCTAGTTTACGTCAATCGTCTGACGTCGTCGTGGGATCGGATGTCCGAACGGCTTTCGGGCTGGACCTCGTGGTTCGAAAGCTACGGCGTCGGCGCGGCGTTGGCCACGAACGGCAACGCGAGCGGCTTGAACTACTCGACCGGCGGTCTGACGGTCGGCGTTGAACGCCAACTCGACGAACGCACCTTGCTGGGCTTTGCCGGCGGCTACGCCAACACGAACACGACGCTCCAAAGCCGTTCCGACTGGGGGGCGATCGACGGTGGCCAATTCGGCGTCTATCTGCACCGCGAGTACGACAGCCGCTATCTGACGGGCATCGCCGGCTACGGCCACAACAGCTTCAATGCCCATCGCTCGATTGAGTTCGGCGACATCGACCGCACGACGTCGTCGGCCTACAGCGGCAACAACTACTCGACCTACGTCGAGTTGGGCCGCAACCTGCACGGCCGCTACGCCCACCTCCAGCCGTTCGGGGCGTTGGAGTACATCGGCGTCCGCCAAGAAGGTTTCGCCGAGACCAACGCCAACTCGATCGACCTCGACGTGGCCGGCCTGAACGCAAACGCCTTCCGCGGCTTGCTTGGCACGCGGCTTTTAAGCTACTTCCGCACGCAGTCGGACAAGCTGCTCACGTTGAACGCCTCGGCCAGTTGGCGTCACGAGTTTCTCGACGACAACCGCGTGTTGGATGCGACGTTCGTCGGGATGCCCGGCAGCGCCTTCGCGGTTTCCGGCGTCAACGTGGACCGCGACGCTGCGATCGTGGGCACGGGCTTGAACTATGCCATGTCGGCACACTGCTCGGCATACGCCAACTACGATCTCCTATTCAGCCGCAACTACGCCGCCCACGCCGGCCTCGGCGGTTTCCAGTATGTTTGGTAGGCTCGCCGTAATACATGCGGAAAAGATACCAGAGGTGGTGCAATCCCTGATCTTGGCTAACCTCTAATGATCACGATAGCTCGAAGACTAGAAGGTATCGCAAACCTCGGCCAGCTACCCTATCTTAACAGACTGCACTAAGTTTCAAGAAACGCAAAAAGCCCCTGAAAACAAGGGCTTTTGCCAAATCTTGGCGACGGAGTACATTCTTGTACATCCATCCGTAGTACCCCCTAGGGGAGTCGAACCCCTGTTCTCGGACTGAGAACCCGATGTCCTAGGCCACTAGACGAAGGGGGCCTTTAATTTTGGCGGCTCTTGCTTCACTTATTGATACCGACATTGCCAATGTTCAAGATTCAACCGCAAACACGGCTGTTTCAGCCGAGTTTGCTGGCCTGATTGGCCGCGGAACGGTTCATTAGCAATGTAGGACGCAATAGAGCTCGAACCACGAAAACATCTACTTCTACCATCCGCGTTCCAGGCTGTCAACCGTCGTCATCGCGAAACTGTTCTTCAAACCAAGCATCCCACTCGCGAGCGGTCTGCGGCCCCAAGCCCATGCGGTTCTTTTTGACCGCATTTTCAACGAGTTTGCGCATCGGTTCACTGGTTAATTTTTCGCGCAGGGGAAGCAGTTGCGTCAACAGGTCGGCGGATTCGCGATATTTCCCGCGAAGGCTTAAGACGCCGCATCGGCCTGCTAATCCAAAAACCCGCAATTCCTGCTCATCATCGCCTAGATTGGCCAGTTTCTCAAAGATTGGCATGGCGCGGTCGAAGTCACCATCGCGCAGATAGATTAAAGCCAGTTGTTGTTGGGCTCGAAGTATAAAATCCCTTTTTTCTGGGAAATAGTCGATTACGCTTTGCCATGCCGATTCCGTGCCACTTTGGCTGGCCAGATACCACTGGCGCAAGACCGAAGACTGGCGAGGAATAATTTGCGGGGCCTGTTTGGCATCTGCCAGTAGCAAAGGTGGTTGGATAAGAAACCAAGCGGCCGCACCACCTGCCGCGAATGCCAGGATCAAACATGCGATCAACCATGCCTTGCTACGGCGTTGGCGTCGTGCAAGGGCCATTGTCTTCATCAGGTCGTCTAGTTCCCGCGCAAGGGCGATGCGAGAATTCAAGGATGGTTCGCCTGCCAGGGCGTCGAGGGCAGGTAAATCCTCGGGCCAATCGTCGCCAAAATATTCGATCTGAACGCGACGCAGCTCGCGCAGCAGATTGCGGGCCGAGGCAAAACGCCGCGACGGTTCCTTGGCCAACATCTGGTGTACGATCCGGCACAAAGCTGGCGGCAAATCGCCGCGTAGCGATTCGAGCGGTTCCGGCTTTTTTTTCAAATGCTGCACGGCGACGGCCAGCGCCGTATCGCCGCGAAACGGCGGCACACCGCCAAGCATGTGGTAACAAGTTACGCCCAGCGAGTAGATGTCGCTTCGAGGATCGAGCGGTTTGCCCTCGACCTGCTCGGGACTCATATAAAGCGGTGTGCCCAGAGTAATGCCAACTTGGGTCAGGTCGTTTTCGCTGCCTTCGCGTGTAAACCGCGCCAAACCAAAGTCGGCCACTTTTACCTCGCCTCCCGAGGTAAGCAAAATGTTTTCCGGCTTGATGTCGCGGTGGACCACGCCTTGTTCGGCGGCTTTGGCCAAGGCGGCGGCTGCTTGCCGCATGATCGACAATGCGTGGGCCAAATCAGGCGGGCCGCGCCTGGTAACATATTCCAACAGGTTTTGTCCTTCGACGTATTCCTGGGCGATATAGTGCAATCCTTCGACGCAGCCGACCTCGTAAATTTGCACGATATTGGCATGAATCAGGGCGGCTGCGGCCTGGGCCTCTAGCTCAAATCGTTGCAGATAGGTTCGGTCGTCGGCCAACTCCGGCCGGAGAATTTTTACGGCAACGCGGCGTTTCAGCCGGCTTTGCTCGGCTAAGTAGACATCGGCCATCGCTCCACGTCCCAAACGCCGAAGCAAGTGGAAATCGCCCAAGGAACGACCGGAAAGATCAGAGGGCGGCATGGGAATTAAGGACTTAGGGTTACGGGACTAAGAGTAACATTCGGCAACTACGGACTTGGAGGTGCCTCGTTCTGTTGCATTGGTTGTCGTCTCTGGTTAGGGGCCCGATGTTCAAAGAATGCCGTATCTCGAAGATGAAACTTTGAAATGAAATGCCCAGTGACGACCATCCTCCATCAGGTTGCACCTATTTTTTTACAGTGACGCATCCAGCTACGATTGGCGCCCACTTGGCGAGTTCGACCTTCTGCTCGATGCTTTTTGGCATCCGCCAAACGATGATGACATAGTTCTCGGCTTCTTCATGGAGGTAGATTTCCATGATGCCCGGCAGTTGGGCGTTTTTTTCCTGGCCTGCTTTGTCGAGCGTGCGGAAATCTTGCTGGCATTCAATGCGAATTTTCTTCCAGGCATTGCCGCGTCCTTCTGGCGTTTCACCTTGGAAATCCATCCAATTAGTTAAAGATTCAAACTCGGCTTTCTTTTGAAAGCTGACATCAATGTCGCTTTTCGGGTTGCGGACGCGGCCGCCGGCGGCATTGGCGGCTCCAACGTAGCAATAACATGGCAATTTGACGCCGCCAGCGTCATCGACATAGGTTTCGTATGTGTATTTCAGGAATGGGAATGGGAAAAGCCCCGGTTTAATTCTACGAACGTCAACCGGCTTGCCGTTGACTTGTGCCCCTTCGACCAATGGCGGATCCTTGAACATCTTGGGAATGCGAACGGAAACCGCGGTATCAGGCAAAGGTTGTGGGCCATAGAGGCCGTTGAACTTGGAGTTTGCCTTTGCCTGGGTAAGTCCTTCGTCCAGCCGCCGTTCGTATTCTCCTGTTCCGCATCCTTGGATGATCAAGAGGAATAAAAGGGTTAGCGAGAGGCAAATAGGAGACCAGAAAACGCTGCTAAAACGAACCGATGCGAGATAGGTCATGGCTGTGATGGGGGTGCGGGTATTACAGGAAAACAAATGCCGTTATTGTAGTTGTTACCCCAGATTGCTGCAAGAATGCGAACAATCGCCGCCGCGAGGATGTTTTCCCGCATTCTACGGGTTTTCAGCCCAGCAAATTCCTGGGGTTATCGCAAGTGAGTTTCTGGATTTCGCGGGGAGAAAAGCCGATTTTTTCCAGCAAGGCAACCATCCGCGGCATGGTGGCCGTTGATCCGACCAAATGGGAACAGTCTGCCGACCGGGCAACCAGATCTTCGCCGATTTCGACCGTTTGCGAGCCAAGGGTGTAGCGGCCCGGTCCCAAGCGGGCGGCGGCGATCGCATCGGTCACGACGATCGAACGCTCGATCCCAACCAACCGTAGATAATTGCCAAGTGCCATGGGCGGAATATGTGCGCCGTCGGCAATGAAACAGATGGTGAGCCGGTCGCGCAGGCTCAAGGCCCGCTGAATGATATTATCGTGGCGGTTTAAAAGCATGGGACAACCGTTGCCCAAGTGCGTGAAGAGCGAAAGCCCTGCGTCGAGAGCGGCCTGAAGTTGATCCAGACTTGGATCGCAATGGCCTGCGGCCACGAGAATGCCTTGCTTGGCCAAATACCGCGTCACCTTCATGCCTGGATCACATTCGGGCGCAAGGGTAACAAGCCTAGTCAGCCCTCCCGCGGCATCCAGTAGTCGCTGTACGGTT
>CAZNMP010000039.1:0-12310 GCA_964573875.1 uncultured Planctomycetaceae bacterium
GTCCGCGCTTATCGGGTCACGAAGGATGGCCGAGCCATCGCTTTCGTGGATACGCCCGGTCACGAAGCGTTCACGGAAATGCGTGCTCGCGGCGCCAATGTGACCGACATCGCCGTTTTGGTTGTCGCGGCCGACGACGGCGTCATGCCGCAAACGGAAGAAGCGATCAGCCATGCCCGCGCGGCCGGCGTGCCCATCGTCGTGGCGCTCAATAAGATGGACTTGCCCGGCGCCAACGCCCAGCGAGCCTACGAACAATTGGCGGCCAACGAATTGCTGCCGAGCGAATGGGGCGGCGAAACCGAAGTGGTCAAATGCAGCGCCGCCACCGGTGAAGGCATCGACAAACTTCTCGAAACACTGCTTACTGTCGCTGAGTTGCACGAATACAAAGCCAATCCCGACGGTCCCGTTCGCGGCACTTGCTTGGAAGCCTCGATGCACGAAGGCCGGGGCGTGGTCGGCAAAGTGCTGGTCCGCAACGGCACCCTGCACGTGGGCGATATCGTCGTTTGCGGCAGTGCCTATGGCCGCGTCAAGGCGATGTACGACACGTTGGATCCGCAGATGAAGCACGAAACCGCGGGACCGTCGATGCCGGTCAATCTCACGGGGTTGGATATCGCTCCCGGCGCCGGCGACCAATTTTACGTGCTCGACGACATTACGCGAGCCCGCGAACTGGCCGAGCACCGAGCAGCCGACGCCCGGCAGCGAGAGCTTGGCGGCAGTCGTCCTCATGTCACCTTGGAAAACCTTTACGAGCGATTGGGCGAAGAGAGCCATATCCAAACGCTCAATATCATTCTTCGCGCCGATGTGCGAGGTTCGATCGAAGCCATTCGCAAGGAGCTGTCGAAGCTTCAACACGCGGAGGTGCAGGTCAAGGTGCTTCAAGCCACGGTGGGCGGCATCACCGAGGCCGACGTACATTTAGCCCACGCTTCCGACGCCGTGATTATCGGCTTCTCGGTTGTTCCCGATGAAAAAGCCCGCACTTTGGCCGATAATTTGGGCGTGCAAATTCGCCGTTATGACATCATCTACCAAGTGACCGACGATCTCCGCGCGGCCTTGGAAGGCATGCTCAAGCCGGAAAAGCAAGAGAAAGACCTTGGCCGTGCCTTGGTGCAACAAGCGTTTCATATCACGCGCGTCGGAACGGTGGCCGGTTGCCGCGTTTTGGCCGGAACGATCCAGCGCGATGCCCGCATTCGCCTCATCCGCGAAAGCCGCGTGATCGGCGATTACGGCGTGGATTCGCTCAAGCGAGGCAAGGATGACGCCCGCGAAGTCCGTGAAGGCTTTGAATGCGGCATTAAACTAGCTGGTTTCAACGACGTCAAGGAAGGCGATATTTTTGAAGCCTACAAGATCGAGGAAATTGCACGAACGTTCTAGATAAAACCGCGGAAAATCGAAAGTGCCGCAAACCTGCAATGACGCAATTGCCGGTGGTCGTTGCCTCTCCGGCACTTTCGCCATTATGTGGCCCTGTTTAGCAGTTGTTAGGTTTCAGTGGGGATTAAGTCCACCATTGCCAAGGAACCGTTTTCCGGCCGCTCGAACGGCCGTGTTCGCGGCAGTACCGAGAATTGTTGGCCATGTCGGCTAAGATCGAAAAGAACCTGATGACTGTGAACTAATAACGGATAACTATGTCCTCACGACGCGTTGAAAAAGCCGCCGAAGCCATCCGCGGGGTCGTCAGCATGGCGATTCTTGCCGAGTTGAAGGATCCGCGCGTGCGCAACGTGACGGTGACCTATGTCGAGGTATCGGCCGACCTGCGTCATGCCAAGGTGCATGTGTCGGTAATGGGCGACGAAACCCAACAAAATCTCAGCCTTCGCGGCCTTCAAAACGCCGCGGGTTTCCTTCAGGCCAAGATCGCCGAACGCATTGAAATCCGTTACACCCCGAAATTGACTTTTATCCTGGATCAGGGCGTTAAGCGATCGATCGCCGTGGCCAAAATTTTGCAAGAAGTTCTTCCCCCAGCAAAGCCGGCGGACGACGATTCCGAGGAAGCGTCGCCCGACGACGAAAATTAGTGAGCCTGGATCATGACCGCCCCTAGTCGCAGCACGCAATTCACCAAACTCCACAAGGTACTGAAAAAGTACTACAAACCGCATGCTTGCAACGCAAGCCGCACGGTGATCGAACATCTTTTGTTCGCCTGTTGTTTGGAAGACGCCCACCACGACGCCGCCGAAGAGGCGTTTGCAGCCTTGGTTCATACCTTCTTTGATTGGAACGAGGTTCGCGTCACGTCGATTTCGGAACTCTCGGAGGTGATGGCCTGCTTGCCGGATCCCCGCGCGGCCGCGAATCGCATCAAACGGGTGCTGCATGCCGTGTTCGAGGCCACCTTCAACTTCGACTTGGAAGATCGGCGGAAGAAGAATCTTGGCCCTACGGTTACATGGTTGGAAAAACTCGATGGCACGAGCCGCTTCACCGTCGCGTATGTGATTCAAGCAGCCTTAAGCGGACATGCCATTCCGATCGACGGCGGCACGCTGGCCGTGCTACGCGTCTTGGATATGGCCACCGATAAGGATGTTACGGCGGGCGTCGTGCCTGGTCTGGAGCGAGCTATTCCCAAATCCAAGGGCATCGAGTTCGGCTCTTTGCTCCACGAACTTGGAGCCGATTACTCGGCCAATCCCTATTCGCCCGCCTTGCGGGATATTTTGACGCAAATCGAACCGGAATGCACAAGCCGGCTGCCGAAGCGCCGCGTCGAACGGGTCCAGCCCAAAGTTCACGAGACAGCGCACGCGGAAAAGCCAAGCAAGGAATCCAAAACGGCCGCGCCGTCCGCCGGTGCAAAAGGCAAGACGGCCGAGCATGCTCCCAAAGGTTCCGCCAAGAAAAAAGCCGCGGATACCCCCGAGATTTCCAAGAAAAAATCAGCCGAGCCGTCTAAGAAAGCATCCTCTGCTGAAAAATCTTCCTCGCACGGCGATTCCGCGAAGAAACGTTCCGCGACCGAAGGGCTCTCGAAACGCAAGCCGCGGTAAGATTTTTGAACCGAAGGCCGGGGGGAATGGGGATTCGAGATGAGTGATGAATTCGTCATGCACCGTCCCCAGGCGAGCAGTCTGATCGTCGTACTTGCGATCGCCGTCTGCTCGATGTCGTTGGCCGAGGAGATGAAATCGCCTGCCGCTCCCTCGGGGGCCGACTTGCTGATTCTCGACGATGCTCCCGAGTTGCTTAAACCCCGGACGCCCCTTTCCGCGTTGCATCGCGATCATTTACAAGCCGTTGCTTTGTATTCCGCGGGCCGCATGCACGAGCGTCGGGAAGAATACAAAGACGCGCTGCGATGCTACGAGCGTGCGTTGCGATGCGACCCGGAATCCTCGACAATCCTGCAATCCATCATTCCGATCGCGGTCCGTTTGAAGCGATACCCCGAGGCCGTTCGCTATACATTGAAAGCCGCCGCCCAGGAGGAGGCCGACCCGATGTTGCTTCGGCGACTGGGCGTTTACCTCACCGAGGAAGGCGATTGGGCCGGGGCCGCCGCTCTTTTCGAGAAGGCCCAAGCCGCTCGGGGAAAAGCCAAGGAAACCGCCGCCGACATCTTGCTGCAGATGGAGATGGGCCGATTGTACTATCTGATGAATAAGCCCAAGCAGGCGGCGGACTGCATGGCTCGGGTACTTCATGCCATAGGGCATCCTAGCGAGTTCGCCTTGGATGAACAGCTTGTCAAGGTGCTGTTGGGCGAGTCGGGACGCACGTACCAATTCATGGGCGAATGTTTCCTCGCGGCAGACCGCCCTCAAGAAGCGCTGGCCGTCTTTGAAAAGGCCGAGCAAGCCGCTCCCGACAAGGCGTTGCGGCAATACAACCTTGCAAGAGTGGCCGCCAAATCAAAAAAACCGGCCGAAGCCCTGGCGGCATTGGAAACGGCATTCGTCGAACGTTTGGGCGGTGAAGGCGTCGCCCCCTACGAATTGCTCGCCGACGTGCTCGATCAACTCGGCAAAAAAAACGAGTTGTTCGACCGGCTCGAAAAACTTCATGCGGCAGAACCGAACAACGCCCAGCTTAGTTATTATCTGGCTTCGCGCTATCGCGAGGCGGGCAATCTCGATAAGGCCGAATTGCTCTACGTTGCCATGCTCAACAACAAGCCGACATTGGCCGGCTACCGCGATCTAGTTCAAATCCACCAAAAAGCCAAACGTTACGAAGCTTTACTGGCCGTCTTGGGCGAATCTTTGGAAAAGTTTAGCATCCTAGAGATGATGGCGGCCGAAGCCCAGTCGGTATCGAATGATGCGGAGACGGTCAAGAATATTGTCGAAACCGCTCGCAACAAAATGAAATCCGAGCCCGAGAAATTCGGCTACGGAATGCGGTTGGCCGTGGCGATGATTACGCTTGAAGCCAAGCAATACGACACGGCAGACGAGTTTTTTGGCCTTGCCCTGGAGTCAAAAATACCCCCTCGCACTCCGACGGCCGGAGCCCCTGTTGCTCTCCTGGACGCAGCGGACGGATTGCCTTCGCGAAAAGCCGAGGTTTTTATGGTCTGGGGCATCGGGCTTCTGACGGCGGATCGCGAAGCGGAAGCCGCCAAAGTATTCCAGCGGGCCATTGATGAAAAAGCATTGCCCGAAGAAAATCCCTCGTTCTACTTCTATTTGGCCGGCGCGCTTGCCATGACCGAGCAACCTGATGCCGCACTGGCGGCTGCCAAAGTTGCCGCGGAAAAGAAAAAGGATTCGGTCCGCTATCGCGGCCGTCCGGCCTGGGTTCTCTATATTGCCAAGCGGTACGACGAGGCCGCGAAGGCCTATGAGGATTTGATAAAAGAGTTTGGCGACGACTACGATTCGCCCGAAACGCGAGACGCTTTGCGCGAGGCTCGGCTGGCGCTCTCGAATCTGGCAGTCATTCAAGGCGATATGGCGAAAGCCGAAGAACAATTGGAGCTGGTGCTCGACGAATATCCCGATGACGACAATGCCATGAACGATCTGGGATATCTTTGGGCCGACCAGAATAAGAACCTGGAACGGGCCAAGCGGATGATTGAAAAAGCGGTCGCCGCCGAGCCCGAGAATCTGGCCTATCGCGACAGCCTTGGCTGGCTGATGGTTCGCATGGGCAATGGTCCCGAAGCGGTCGCTGCGTTGGAAAAGGCAGCCTCGGCTGCCAAGCCCGACGGCGTCGTGCTCGATCATTTAGGCGACGCCTACCTGCTTGTTCATCAACGCGAAAAGGCCGTCGAAACGTGGCGCAAGGCTGCCGAAGCGATGCGGCAGAATAAGGAACCGGAAAAAGCCGCCATCGTCGAAAAGAAAATCAAATCAAACCAATAACCGATCACTCAAAACTGATAACTGTTGGAGTATAACGCATGTCAGGTCATTCACATTGGGCAGGTATTAAACACAAAAAGGCTTTGGTGGACGCCAAACGCGGAAAGCTTTGGAGCAGGCTGGCCAAAGCAATTATTGTCGCGGCGAAGGCCGGTGGCGGCGATCCCGACATGAACCTGCGCCTTCGCTACGCCATCGACGACGCCAAGGCCGTCAGTATGCCCAAGGACAACATCCAACGCGCGATCAAACGCGGCACCGGCGAGCTTGACGGCGGCAACCTCGAAGAAGTGACCTACGAAGGTTACGGTTCCGGCGGCGTCGCCATCCTCTGCGAAGTGCTGACCGACAACCGCAACCGCACTGCCGGCGAAATTAGGAAAATCTTCGAGCTTTCCGACGGCAAGTTGGGTAGCACCAACTGCGTCGCGTGGATGTTCGACAACAAGGGATTGTTCCTTGTTCCCGCCAATGCCTTGGAAGAAGAAAAGCTGATGGAGTTGGCTTTGGAAGCAGGCGCCGACGACGTGCAACGCATCGACGACAAGTTTGAAATTACTTGTGATCCATCGATTTATCAGGATGTGTCCAAAGCGTTGGCCGGCGCCGGCATTACGCCCGAGGCAAGTCAGATTACGCGTATCGCAAAAAATACCGTCGATATCGACGACCCCGATGCAGCGCAAAAAATCCTTCGGCTGATGGACAATCTCGACGAACACGATGACGTGCAAAATGTGGCATCCAACTTCAACATCTCCGACGAGGTGATGAAAGCCATCGGCCAGAGTTAATGGGAGAACGAGGCAAACGCCACATTCCGCCCTACTCCTCATAACGAATGTAACAAGGGCCCCAGCGGAAATAGGCATTATCCCTGTAACCCAGATTGGAATACAAAACCCCGGTTAACCATGCGTTGGCCGGGGTTTTTCTATAATATTGGTTGTGCATTTCCCCCGGCATGCGTGTTTTTTTCAATTGCCTATCGTATCGAATCTTCTCTGCAATCCTTGTCCAATGGCCCCAGTATGACATCGACTTTCATCGGGGATTGGTCGAAGCAAGCGGCATTGCTCCGTTGGAGTCGTTTTCCGACTTGCTGCAAGCGTTTTTCCACGAATCGCGTCCGTTTTTGGGACTTTCGACGGAATCGAAGGATTTTCACATTCAGATTATCGAGGCTTTGCACGCCGGGCAACTCGACGTCGCGGCGGATATCCTACGCAATCACACCCGATGGCAAATCCATCTCGATCAGAAGGATTTACCGACCAACGGTTAATCCGATTTCTCGCTGTAGGTGGGGGCAAGGCCGGCAACGAATCGTTATCCGTCTAGCGGCTCGTCTTTCGGCGGTGCATCGACGCGGCCGATCTGGCATTCGAAGACTTTTTGGCGTCGCACTTTACGCACGATGACGCGCAAGCCGTTGCGTTCGAGCGTTTCGCCGCCGTGAACAAAGCCCTCGAAATGGCCGACGATCCAATCGCTTACGGTTTTGGGTTCGCCTTCCGGCGTATTGGGCGAGGGATCGGCCGCCAAATCGATACCGGTGAGTTCCTTGAGACGCGCGAAGGTTAGACCGCCGCCGACTACCCAACCCCAGCCGGAAGGCACGGCATGGACAGGCAAACGGTCGTATTCGTCTTGAATCTCGCCGACCAACTCTTCCAGAATATCTTCCAGCGTAATCAAGCCCACGACCTTACCTTCCTCGCAAACCAAGGCGATGTGGGTGTGTTCGCGAATGATCCGCTCGAGACAAGAGGTTAGAAGCATATCGGCCGGCAAACTGGGCATCGGCCGCAACACGGCCCGAAGCGAAACTTGATGCGGAAGGCTTAATCGCATCAAGGCGATAAGATCCTTGAAATTGACATAACCGAGGATCGATTGCGGATCGCCCGGCCGATCGGCGACGGGAAACCGCGTGTGCATCTCCAAGTGGGCCACGATCAGGCTTTCACCAAGCGAGGCTTTGACGTCCAACATGCTGATGTTTTCGGCCGGAAGCATGATCTCGCGCACGGTGCGGCTCGAAAATCGCGCGGCACCCAAAATGATGTTTTCCTCCCGTTCGCCGATTAATCGCGATGCACGGGCCGATGCCGCATGGGCACGGAGTTCGAGCAATTCGATCGCTTCACGCTTTCCCGAGCCTTCCATCCGAGGCCGCCAAAGCCGTTCGCTCCATTCCATCACGCCCATCACGGCTTTCTCGAACAACCGGACGGCGGGCCACACGCTGAAGCAAAACCATCGCATTACGGGCGACAACCGCAGGCAAACCCACTCTTTATTGCGAATTGAAAAGACCTTGGGGATCAACTCGCCGAACAAAATGGTGAAGGCGGTCAGAGGGAGCACGATCAAAATGATCGCCAGGATCTCGGACGTCGTCGAAGAAAAATTAAGATCGTATTGGAAGAACGGCTTGATGCTCTCGGCTGCTCCGACGCCGCCGACGGCAGCGGCCAGCGCGCCCAACATGGTGATTGCCACTTGCACGGCGGCCAGGCTGGCCTCCATGTTTTGTTTCATATACAACGCGGCTTTCGCCCCCGCGCGATTTTCTCGAACCAGGACTTGCAGGCGGGCCAGCGTGACCGTCGCCAAGGCAATTTCATAACCGGCAAATACGCCGTTGAAGATCACCATCACCGCCATGATGATCAGTTCGATAATTCCCACTTCCGCAAGTTCCTCCTGCCGGAGACTTTTTTCGAATCATCCCGGCATCATGCCAAAGTCTCACTGAGATGAGGCCACCAGTTTTTCGGCCAGATCCAATTGCTCTCCCATGCGACGGCGAAGCTGCTCTGCCCAATAATCGTATTGGGGATCGCCTAGTCGGAAGGCAAATACGGCGTCGGGCAACTGTCGGCCCTGCCGGTCTCGTGAATGAACACGGACCAAAACGGCGCCGTCGTTACGTTGTTGAACGTCCCAGGATTCGGGGTGCACGGTTTGCATGGCGAGGTTTATTATGAAGGGTGTTTGAACGCGCCGGTATTCTGCCCCAAACGGTCTTTTAATTCTAGTTCAATTGTTGGCCTCCCGCTCCAAAAGTTGACGTTTCATACCAACCCCCCCGGGGGCTGAGTAGGAACCGAGCTGCCCGTCCGACCGTACCACCCGATGGCATGGTATGATCAGTGGGATTTGGTTTGCAGCCATGCAATTTCCGACAGCCCTGGCTGCGCGGGGGCGTCCCGCCTTGACGGCCAGTTGGCCATAGCTGATTGTTTTGCCGTAACCGATATTCCGGCATTGCTTTAGCACACGGCGTTGGAATTCCGTTACTGGGCCCAAATCCAGGGGAACATCGCGAAAATCGTCATGCTTGCCCTTGGCATAGGATTGCAACCGGGCAACCAACGGCGAATTTCGGCCGCCCTTGGTCGGTACTTGGGCAGAAACTCCCGGTGTAACCGCGGCTCGGGCGGCAGCGGCTGTTGGATGGCCAAACGTAAGCTGTTTGACCTTTTCGCCTGTCATAACGACTGCCATCCAGCCCAACTGGCTGGGAAATATCAGGATCGTGTCGGTTGGCATGAGACTGGGGGTGGAAAAAACAGGGGAGGGGATATTACGTGGGGTGTTTTTCATACAGGGGGGATGTAAAACCGCTGCCTTTGACAGTTTATAGCAGATCGCCCTATACTTGGGAGTGCCCTGAGATTATTTCGCACAGACGGCAGAGCCGCCAACCAATACGAGCTCCCGCTCGGTTGGCTTCGATTCGTTACCGTTGATCGCTAGGTTTTCATAAACCTTTCGATCTTTAGGGTTAGAAATTTCGTAATACAGAACTCTTCCCTGCTTTAAGTGTCGGACGTTCGGTGCAAGAAAGGTTCAATAAAAATGCGTTATGGTTCCTTGTGCGACGACTTCTATGTGAATATGAACCTTGGCACGGAAATGGAATTGCCCGCCAATCGGGAAACCGTTTTGCATTTCTTCGAGCGGGTGCAAAAAACGTATCCGACGATGCGGAATTTTTACAGCCGCGAGCGTGGGGATTTCGTCTTGGAGGAGGACAAGGACCAAGGGGCCTATCGCTGGTGTACGATCGAGCCTCGCCGGGTATCTTCGGGCCAAGTCAATCCCGACTCGATCGAAGAGGCGATGGAGCAGCATAAGCTGATCCTAGAACTGGCCCCGTACACCCTTTCGGTCAGCCCCTTGGATTGCGAGGCCCTCGATCTGCTTTTCGGCTTCGATTTTACGCATCGCGGCAATCATAATCAACTTATGGCCGAGGTGTTGGGCGTCAGTCCGGCCATGGAACCGATTTTGGAGATTCCTGGTGCAACGGTCATCAACTACGAACCATCGGTTACGATTGCCCTGGATTCGGAATGCCGCCAGCAACTGCGCATCAGCGTCGAAACACGCACGAATGCATATCAGGTTCGCATGGGCGAGTATCCCGAGGAACAACTGAGCGTGTACGTGACAGCGCGGCAATACGGCAGCTTAGCCCCCGACAAAACCTTCGTCGAGACACTTGATCGGTTACGCCAGGTTTGCCACGAAGCCATCGACGGCTACGTCATCCAGCATATTCTTCAACCACTCAGCCGCGCGATCTCGATGCAGTAGCTCCGCATGGGATCTTCCCGTAATAATTCACGGTTCTACGTTTTTGTCCGGGCCTCGCGTACAGCCTCTACCCATTTCGATGCCGTGCGGGTAATGGTTGCACAGTCGCCCGAGGCATAGGCTTCAGCCTCTAGGCCGTTTCCGAGAAACGTAAGAATTTCCGCGCCCGCCTTGACGTAATCCATAACCGTCAGCAACGACATCCCGCCGGCGGCCATTAGATGCAATCCAGGGAATGGCCCAAGCACATCGCTAAAAAATCCGGGCCCGACGCACACGGCGGGAAAGACTTTGATCACATCCGCTCCAAGGTCCACCGCGCGCATGATTTCGGTCGGCGTCATCGCTCCTACCACGCTGACGACGTCATTGCGGCGGCAGGCTTCGATCATCGACTCGCTGATACCAGGGCAGGCAATGAACTTTGCCCCCGCCTCGACGGCCTTGTCCACTGTCGGGCCATCCATAATCGTGCCGGCTCCAAGGAGCAGATCGTTCGGCGACTGTGCCACGCCTTCGCGAACCAATTGCAAGGCATTCGGCATGGTCATGGTGAATTCCACGCACCCGATGCCCGCATCGTAGAAGGCCTTCACTGCCGGGAAAAGGTTTCGCATATCGCTTGTGCGAAAAACGGGCAAGATGCCGGAGGCACACATGCGTTCGATCACTTGTTGCTTATTCATGAAAAAGAGATTCCTTAGATTGAAATGGGATATCGGCCTGCCAGGGTCACTTCGTCACACATCGCTAAAATGTTTTCAGGCGGAACGTCCGGCTGGATGCAATGCACCGCTGCCGCTACATAGCCTCCGCCGGGCGCTAAATCACGAATCCGCCGCCGCACTTCCTTGCGAACATCGTCGGTTGTGCCGTGTGGCAAGACTTCTCGCGTGTCGATGCCGCCGCAGAACGAAAGACGATCGCCGAACTCACGTTTCAGGCGTGCGGTATCGCCCATCTCTCCCGCCGAAACCTGAATCGGATTGAGGAGATCGACTCCCGCCTCGATCAGGTCGCCGATCAAGGCGTAAACATTTCCGCACGAATGCAAAAATATCTTGGCGTCACTTTTGCTATGTATTGCGGCGTACAATTCCGCTTGATGCGGTTTGATCAATCGGCGATAACTTCGCGGCGACATCATCGGTCCGTTCATCATGCCAAGATCGTCGGCCGTAACAACGATGTCTGTATAGGCGCCGGCATGACGGAGCATTTCGCCGACATAGGGTATCAATAGATTTTTCAGCTTGGTCAACAACGCCGTGAAAAATTCCTCGTCGCCGGCCATGTCCATCAGCAGCATATCCAACCCTCGCAGATTGCAAGCTTGCTCGAATAGGCAAACCCCTCCGAACAGAACGCTTGCATAACCTGCGTCTTGAATGGCCTTTGCCCTTTCGGCCAAGCCGACAAACCGCTCCGGAGCCAAGAGGGTCGGCCAAGGATATCGATCCAAATCGTCGATTGTCGCCCGACGCAACGGGGCTTCCGCCATTTCAAAATAAATGCTGCCGGGCGATCTGCGCCACGTGATACCCCATTCGTCGATCATGCAATCGTCGGAGATATCCTTTCGCAAACTCGACGTCGCCGGGCCGGGAGCAACCGGTCGTGCGTCGCTGCCCAAACGCACAAGCGTTTCTTCATCGAGCCAAGCATATTGGAACTGCTTGGCAAACCAACGTGGAGTACCACCTTGGATTTCCCAATATCGCTTCAGGTTCTCGTAGGTGGAACCCAACAGCGAGGTGACGCCTGACGTGCCCATAAACAAGGGAACGCGGTCCGGTTCTTCATGGTTCAGTGCGTATAACACACGTTGGCGTGGCGTAAAACTCATGTATAAAATCTCTCTTTACTTACTTATAGCCAGTCCGTTTTCAGCTCTATTTTTTCCGCCAAGCCCCGAAGACTCGCCAAAACATCTTCCGGCAACATAATTCCATGGGCCAAGCTTGCACGGCGATTTTCCCATTCCATTTCGCCGGGCACATAGAGCCGCTCCACGCCATCGGCCTTCGGCGTTGCGTGAATCTCATGGATTAATTCATCCACACGCGTTTTGAAAGCGTCCAACGAAGACATCGCACTAATGTTGAACGCCAAAAATGCGGCTCCGTGGTTGGTGGCCAACGAGGGATCATGATCGACCCAGTTGTGCAGGTCGTACATGGCGCCCGTTCCCGTCAAAACGCCCGCCAGATTCTCGATCATCATGGCCAGTCCGTATCCCTTATGCCCCGCGAAGGGCAGCAAAAAGGCAGCATGAGGATAAAGGAACGAATCGGTCGTAGGCCGGCCCTGCGTGTCCACCATCCAAGTGTCGGGCACTTGCTGATTCTTCATCT
>CAZNMP010000040.1:0-11879 GCA_964573875.1 uncultured Planctomycetaceae bacterium
CGATCTTGCACATATTCAGCTTGCCTTTCTCGCTGTCGATTTTGAACGAGAAATGCTTGAGGAAGCTGAGCCCCAGCAGCGGCTGGGCGTTCGGCATATCGGCCGGCATCACCGCGCATTCGACATGCTCGACCGTGAACTTGCCGACACGCACTGAGGGAGCGAATACCTGCTTGGCTTGGACCACGCGGCCGTCGGCCAGACTGATGTTGATCGTCGGATCTTGCGACGAGGGTTTGAGCCCCGCGGCCTCAGCCACTTTGTTAGGCAACGAAATGATCGAAGCGCCTGTGTCGATCGCCATGTCTTGCGAGGACTTGCCGTCAAAGACGACCGTCACGTGCCAAAGGTTGCCATCGCCCCGGCGCAACGAGATCGTTTCCGAAAGCACATTGCCTTCGAGCTTTTTCAGGCTGCGGTCCAGTGCGGCGAATGAGCCTGTCGGCCCTAGTTTGAAAGTCTTTTCGCTCTCTTGGTTAATGGCTTCAATGGCCTGTTGAACTTTTTCATCTTCCGCAAGTTTGTCGTACTGTTCATCAAGCTTGTCGTATTGCTTCCGGAGTTTCAGCAAGAGTTCGATGTATTGCTCCGAAGCGGCGACGGCGGCGGCACGTGCCGAGGTTGCCTCTTTTTCCTCCTTGTCCGACTTTTCCAAGATGACCGAGCGATCGACCAGCTCGTTCGACATATTGATCAGACGATTTTTGGCATCGACGGATTTCGCGGCCTCGATCTGCATGCGGAGAACTCGCCGCTTCTCGGCGTAGTCGAGCATGACTTTTTTCTTTTCTTCCACTTTGTTTTCAGCAGCGACGGCTTTTTGCTGGGCGTCGGCAGCTTTTTTACGCAGCCCATCGAGTTCGCGGAATTTTTTGGTGAGCGTCGCCTCGTCGGCCAGCACATACGATTGATTGACTTTGCGAAGTCCCTGGCTTTTGAGCAATTCCTCGGGCGTTTCGTCTTTGCCCGGGGCGAACGAAGATAGAACGAACACGCCCAACAACCCCAACGCGATCCAACCCGGCCGCAAAGACATGACCCGATCTCCTTGAAAGAAAGATTTCCCAACCCCTTGGCAGATCCCCCACGCTAAGAGGATTGCAGTATACCAAAGCAATGAGGTTTTGAACAAGCAGAAAAACCCCTCGTATTGAGGGTCGCTCCGGCGGCAAGGGCGGCATTTATGCCAGGATAGTAGCTCTCGGCATGTTTTTCTTGCACTTGTCATTTTGGGTGGGCGATGCCTGCATTTACAATTCCCGCAAAGGTCAGTACAATTAGCGGTTTGTTTTATCGGGAAGCTGAGTCTGCCGTTGGGTATGGAGAGTCATTCGCATGGCGAAGAGCAAGAAAAAAGCGGAAGTGGTGTTTTTGGTTTGCAAAGAGACGGGCGACTATAACTACATCATGCGGCGCAAGCCCGGCGGTGAAAAGTTGTTGCTCAAAAAGTATTGCCCCCGTCTGCGCAAACATACGGAACACGCCGAGAAGAAAAAATAACGCAGGAGTGATCTGTTGTCAGTTTTCAGTTATTAGTTTTCCGTGTATTGCATGGAAAATTCGCAACTGAAAACTGACGACATCAGGCAACACACTCCCATGTCCAAGCGCTGGCGCATCCATCCGCACGATTCGGCCCGCATTGCGGCCCTGGAACGCGCCGCGAGAATCCCGGCGGTGGTGGCCGAGTTATTGGTCTGCCGCGGCGTCAGCGATCCCGTTCAGGCGAGGGATTTCCTCGATCCCAAGCTTTCCGCGCTGCGCGATCCGGGGCTTCTGCCCGGCTGTAGCGAGGCCGCCGGCCGCATTCATTCCGCGGTAACCGACCGTCGCAAGATCGTCGTCTACGGCGATTACGACGTGGACGGCATGACCGGCACGGCGATTCTTTGGCTTTGCCTTAAGCTGCTTGGCGCGGACGTTCGCTACTACGTGCCGCATCGCGTGGACGAAGGCTATGGACTCAACTGCGAGGCCATCCGCACACTGGCTGCCGATAAAACGGAACTGCTCATAACGGTCGATTGCGGAATTGCCAGCATCGAGGAAGCCGCGTTGGCGCGGGAGTTGGGCATCGATCTGATTGTGACCGACCACCATGAGCCCGGCGCTCGGCTGCCCGAGTCCGTGGCCATTGTGCATCCGAATCTGCCCGGCGGCGATTATCCGTTTGCCGGCTTGAGCGGCTCGGGCGTCGCAATGAAATTGGCCTGGGCGCTGTGCCAACAGGCCAGCGGGGCCAAGCGCGTCGGGCAGCTTATGAAAGATTTTCTGGTGCAGGCCGTGGGACTGGCTGCACTGGGCACCGTGGCCGACGTAGTGCCTTTGGTCGATGAAAACCGCGTCTTGGTCCGGCACGGTCTCGAAAGCTTGGCCACTCGGCCCACGTTAGGCCTAGCCACGTTGATGGGCATTGCCAAGGTAGAGCCGCGCCGCCAGCCTGATGGGCGAACGCGATTGGATGCCGAGGATTTAGGCTTTCAAATTGCTCCCCGCCTGAACGCCGCCGGCCGGCTTGGCCAGCCGCAATTGGCCGTCGAACTTTTGATTACCGATCGGCCGGATCGGGCTCAAGAATTGGCCCAATATATCGATGGTCTGAACACGACGCGGCAAACCTTGGAGCGGAGCATCCAACTGGCAGCCGCCAAACAGGCCAAGGAAGTATTCGACCCGGCCGAGGACGCCGCACTGGTGTTGGCCGACCACGATTGGCACCCCGGGGTGATCGGCATTGTCGCCGGACGCTTGGCCGACCGTTTCCACCGGCCCGTGGTCATGATCTCATGGGATAAAACCGGTTTGCGGCCGGGTGTCGGCTCGGCCCGAAGCATCCCGGGCTTCAATCTACATGCGGCATTGGCCGAGTGCGGTGAATTTTTGATCGCCCACGGCGGTCATGCCGCCGCGGCGGGCCTGAAAATTGAAGAACAGCAGGTCGAGGGCTTTCGCGGCGCGTTTTGCGACGTGGCTGCATCGCAAATCTCGGCCGAGCAGCGCGTGGCCGAGCTTTTTATCGATGTCGAAGCCCCCCTGAGCGCCTTTACGCTTCAGACCGTGCAGCAGATCGAGCGGCTCGCGCCGTTTGGCCAAGGCAATGCACGGCCCCTGCTTTGTGCGACCGGCGTGACGCTTTCCGGTCCGCCGAAGCCGATCGGCGCAAGCGGCCATCATTTGTCGCTGATGTTGGCCCAGCACGGCGTAACACTCCGGGCCGTGGCCTTCGGCGGCGGCGATTGGGCCGACGAACTGGCTGCTGTTGACGGTGCCTTAGACGTAGCTTTCCGCCCCGTCATCAATAATTTCCGCGGCCGGCAAAGCGTCGAGCTGCATCTCGTCGATTGGCGTCCCACGACAGCCACTTCTTACTGATCAAGGCAAATTGGCGGACCATCGCTTCGCTCGACCCGCTCTACGATTTTCGCATAATTAACAATGGATCGGCTCTGTCATACCCTGAGACTTGACCACCTAGGAGAATAAAGTATACTTAGCATGTGTACACAGTAGCAGGTGTTGTAGTTATGAAAAATCTCACTCTCTCAGCCGACGAGAATCTAATTGCCAGCGCTCGGGCCTATGCCCAGGCCCACGGCACCACGTTGAACGAGTTGATTCGCCATCACCTGAAGACCATAACGAGTCAACGCGATCCTAAAGAAGTCGCCGACGAGTTCGTACGGCTGGCTCACGAAGAGGCGGGTTGCTCCGAGGAGGGCTGGAAGTTCAATCGCGAGGAAATTCACCAGCGGGGGAAATGGATGTGACCAAGATATTTCTGGATACGAACATCTTGGTCTATGCAGTGGATCGGCGCGATGTGGCCAAACACGAACGAGCTTTGGATTTGCTCAATGTCTGCATACGCGAGGGCACGGGCGTTATCTCAACGCAAGTGTTGCAGGAGTTCGCATCCGTCGCACTGACCAAGTTGCATCGGAAACCCGATGTGATTCAGGCGGAACTATCGCTTTTAGAAACCTTGGAAACCGTGCAAGTATCCTCGGTTATGATTCGTCGTGCATTGGACTATCATGTCTTGCATCAGGTCAACTATTGGGATGGAGTAATTCTAGCCGCCGCCGAAGCTGCACATTGCAAACGATTGTGGTCGGAGGATTTCGCATCAGGTTCGACCTATGGCTTGTTGCGAGTCGAAAACCCGCTTAGCTCAGATTAACCACTCTCGTCCTGTTGCCGGTTGAACTGCGTGAATTTGCGGCCGCGATTCGCCGGCTTGAAGTTGGAAGGAAAGCCCGACCGTTTCGCTCGACAGAATCTCAGCGGCTTCCAGCGAGGATTGTCCCACTTTGACCAACTGTCCATCTTGATGGCGATACAGTTCAAGCGTCCAGGGATCACGATCAACGATCAGTAGTTCGACCACGCCGATACTGCCATAGAATGGGATTTTGTCGCGGGTGCGTTCGCCGGGACTGATGATCTCGACCAGGAAATCGGCTGCCCCTTGCCAGTGTGTGTCGTGGTTGATCGCTTTGGTGTTTTTCAGAAAAACAGCCACGTCGGGCTCGCGAAAATTCTGCTTCCAGCCTTCGGCCCGATCGCTGAGGTTTACGCCGGGAAATACTTGGCCAAGCTTTGCCCGAGCCACTACTTTCCCGAGAATATATGCAAATTCATAGACCAATTCTTGATGTTCATTGTTAGGCAACGGTGTCACGATATAGACTCCCTCCCATATTTCATCATATTGATTTCCTTCGGAAGCCACCCGTTCGGATAGTAAGCTCATTTCCACATCGGGATCGAGTACCATGACAGCCATTGCATTTTACCCCATCTGCCATTTTTCATGCTTATAAGAGTATCTTCACTGTTAGGCGACCGTACTATACCATTATCAGTCGCCATAGGGGGCATGGCAACCCCAAGAGTTCCACTTTTCAGATTTCGTTCCGCCGGATATGATGTAGGATTCGATTATTTCGCCATCGGGTGAACAAGCCACGGCTTAACGCTGCAATTACCATGAAAACGAACGAACTACGTGAGAAATACCTGGCGTTTTTTGAAGCGAAGGGCTGCATCCGCCGGCCCAGCGACGTGCTGGTGCCCCGCTGGGATCCCTCAGTGTTGTTCACCCCGGCCGGTATGAACCAATTCAAGGATCATTTCCTCGGCCGCTGCAAGGTAGACTTCACCCGGGCAACGACCTGTCAAAAATGCCTTCGCACGGGCGATATCGACAACGTCGGCCGGACGGCCTATCACCACACGTTCTTCGAGATGCTGGGCAACTTCAGCTTCGGCGATTACTTCAAACGCGAAGCCATCCACTGGGCATGGGAATTTTTGACCGATAAGAAATGGCTCGCTTTAGATCCTGAGAAGCTGTCGGCCACGATTTATCTCGACGACGACGAAGCAGCCGGCATTTGGCTGAACGAAATCAAGCTACCGCCGGAAAAACTGCAACGGCTTGGCGAAGACGAAAACTTCTGGCCGGCCAACGCCCCCAGCCAAGGGCCCGACGGCGTTTGCGGTCCTTGTAGCGAAATTTATTTCCACACGCCGTTCGGTGAGGTCGAGATTTGGAACTTGGTGTTCACGCAGTTCAATCGCGTGGGCAATCCGCCCAATAATTTGCGTCCGCTGCCCAGCAAGAACATCGACACCGGCATGGGCCTGGAGCGAACGGCCGCCGTGTTGCAAGGCGTCGATACGAATTTCCATATCGACATCCTTCGCCCGCTGGTCGAGGCCGCGGCCGAGGTGTGCGGCGTGCGTTACGAGCCGGCCGACGAAAACGGCCGCCGTTTGCGCCGCATTGCCGACCACGTGCGGGCGTGTTCGTTCGCCGTGCATGAAAACGTGTATCCCGGCAATAAGAAACAAGGCTACGTGATTCGCCGGCTGTTGCGCCGCGCGGTATTGGACGGCCGCCAGATGGGCGTCCGCGATCCGTTCCTGCACAAGCTTGTCGAGAAAGTCGCCGAGCTGATGAAGGCGCCCTATCCCGAGCTTAGCGAAACGGTGGCCACCGTGGCCAATGTGATCGAGAAGGAAGAAGCGAACTTCCTGGCCACGGTTGACGGCGGTCTCGACCGCATCCAACGCATTTTCGACCAGATGAAGCAGCAGCGTCGCGGAGTCGTTTCGGGGGCCGAAGCCGCCGACATGTTCCAGACCCACGGTTTCCCGCCGGAATTGTTCGAAACGCTGGCCGCTGAGCGGAATTTCGCCTTCGATTGGAAAGGCTTCCGCGAGCAAATGGAGCAGCACGGCATCGACTCCGGCGGCGGGCAAAAGGTGGAACTGTTCCGCCACGACCCCTTGGAAGGCTTGAAAAAAGCCCTGCACGGCAGCCGCTTCCTCGGTTATGAAACCATCGAAACGACCGACGCCAAGGTGATCGGCATGATCTCGGGCGATCAGCTTTGCGAGCACATCGACGAAGTCGATCACGAGCATCCCATCGTTGTCGTGCTCGACAAAACGCCTTTCTACGGTGAAATGGGCGGACAGGTGGGCGACCGCGGCGAAATCCTCGGGCCCGCGTTCCTCTTCGAGGTGATCGACTCGCAGGTTGACGGCTCGTTTACGCTCCACTACGGTCATTTACGCGAAGGCCGCATTGATCTCGGCGCTACGGCCACCGCCCGAGTAGACGCCGCGCGCCGCCAAGGCATCCGGCGCGCCCACTCGGCAACGCACTTGCTCCACTATGCCTTGCAAAAACATTTGGGCAAACATGCCTTGCAGCAAGGCTCGAAGGTGGACGACGATTGGCTGCGGTTCGATTTCGCCAATCCCTCGTCCGTCACGGCCGAGCAGTTGATCCAGATCGAGAACGAGGTGAACGCGAAGATTCTTGAGGGCGAAGCGGTCAGTTGCCAGAATCTGCCGTTGGCCGACGCCCGCAAAGCCGGCGCCACGATGCTGTTCGGAGAAAAGTATCCCGACATCGTCCGCGTGGTGTCGATCGGCGATTTCAGCAAGGAACTTTGTGGCGGCACGCATCTGACGAACATCGCCCAGGTAGGCGTATTCAAGATCACCGGTGAGGAAAGCGTGGCCGCCGGCACCCGCCGCATCACGGCCCAAACCGGCCGCGGCGCGATGGAAAGCATTCGCCGCATCCAAAACGCGCTGAATCGCGCTTCAGGTTTGTTGCGGGTTCCGCCCGAGGAATTGCCCGAGCGGATCGAAGCCCTGGCCAAGGAAATCCGTCAACTGAAGAAGCAAGCGGCCGCCGGTCCGAAGGGCGGCCCCACGGTCGAACAGCTTGTCGAAGAAGCGGCCGCCGTCGGCGGTGTGAAAATCGTGATTGCCGAAGTAGGCGGCGGCCCGAACGACCTGCGGCAAATGATCGACTTGATTCGTCGCAAGGCCTCGCCCGTGGCCATTCTGCTGGCCAATCGGCAGGAAGAAGAAAAGAAGGTCACCTTGATCGCCGGTTTAAGCCGCGACTTGGTCGAACGAGGGTTGGACGCCGTGAAGTGGATCAAAGCGGCGTCGGCCGTGGTGCAAGGCGGCGGCGGCGGACGGTCCGACATGGCCCAAGCCGGCGGCAAACTGCCCGACAAACTGCCCGAAGCCCTTGAAGCCGCCCGACACGAAATTGAGAAATTGCTTTCAGCCTGATCCGGTAAAAGCCGCACGTTCTGTTAGGGTTCTTGTTCACCTAGGCGGCAAGGGTGGCAACAGTCGGGCTGCATGAACAATAGCAACTATTTCGACTGCGTCCTCCCGCGCGCGGTAGACGATGCGATAGTTTTGGAAAAGTCGCTCACGGAGTTGCTCTTGGGCATATTCGGGTACGATTGCACCAAGAAACGGATGCTTGGGAATGGATTGGATCACTGCCAAGATGCGTTCAGCGAAAAGGATCGCGTATTGAAGTGAGTCGCGAGCAATAAATTCACACGCCGCATCCAAGTCGGCAATCGCTCTTGGCGACCAAATCAACTTAGCCATTTTGCAAGCCTTTGACGGGCTTCTTCATGTTCAACGCCTTCGCCGGCATCTAGTTGCCGGAGACCTTCGTCAACTTTCTGACGAAAATACAATTCCGCCATAATGTCTTCCACCGAAGAGTCGTCGGGAAGACGCTCGATCATTTCGATAACGGACTGTTTGATGGTAGCTTGCATGGCAGAGCCGTATTGCTAATCATTGTTCTTCTACTCTTGTATCTATTATATCACATTTGCTCAACATAGCGAAGAACCTTATCCCCTCGCCTTCTTTAGATACTTTTCCAGCAGTGCGGGGACTTGGTCGGGCGTGACGTCGCCGTGAATCTCGTTGTCGATCATGACGACGGGGGCCAGGCCGCAAGTGCCGAGGCAGCGGGAACCTTCGAGCGTGAAGACGCCGTCCTTGCTGGTCTCGCCCCAGGTGATGCCCAGTTCGTCGATCACTTTCTGTGCGACGCGGTCGGCTCCCTTCACGTAGCAGGCCGTGCCCAGACAGACGTTAATCATGAACTTGCCGCGCGGTTTTAGGCGGAAGAAATGGTAGAAGCTGGCAACGCCGGCCACTTTCGCGGCAGGCACTTGGAGCAGTTGCGCCACGGCGTCGAGATGTGCGTCAGCCAGATAGCCAAACTTCGCCTGCACTTTGTGCAACACGGCGATCAGTTGGCTTTCGGCGTGCGGCTGGTTGCGATATTTTTCGATCAAAGCCACGATCTCTTCGCCCAAGACCAGCTTGGCCGCGGCTTCCACTTCTGTCCAATTGTCGGTGCAAGTACTCATGGGATCACTCGTAATTGTAGGGCGGGTCAAGCGTAGCAATGGCCCGCCAACATTTTGTTATTGTCATCGGCGGGCCAAAACCTTCCTTCGCCCCGCCTTATAAAGCTTTATCGAACGCCTCTCGGTAATCTCGCGTGGTAATGCGTATGCAGCAACTCGTGGGCACGCTCTCCGCCGGGCGTGCCGAGATAGGAACTGTAAAGCTCGTCGATCGATGGATTTTCATACGATTTACGGAGCTTCTTCTTACTGTCGATGGAGTAAAGCGCACTGGCTCGGAGTCGCAGTAGTTCGGGATCGAGCACTTTGACGCCCTCGGGCGGATAGGGCTGACCGCCGCCGCCGATGCAACCGCCGGGACAGGCCATCACTTCGATCACATGAAACTGCTCTTCGCCCGATTTGACTTTGTCCAACAGGATTTTGGCATTAGTCAAACCGTTGGCCACGCCGACATGGATGTTGTGCTCGCCGATTGCCACGTAGGTTTCGCGGAGGCCTTCGACGGCGCGGACCTCGGTGAATTCGAGTCGGTCGGCAGGTTTGCCGGTCACTAATTCACTGGCTGCGCGAAGGGTCGCTTCCATCACGCCGCCGGTGCAGCCGAAGATGTCGCCGGCGCCGCTGGCAAGACCCATCGGGTTGTCGAACTCGCCCGGTGGAAGGCCGGCGAAATCGATGCCGTAGCACTTGATCATCCATATCAATTCGCGGGTCGTCAGCACGGCATCGGTATACGGCGTTCCATCGGCCATGCGGTGCTCAGGCCGCTCGGCTTCGAACTTCTTCGCCACGCACGGCATCACCGCCACGACGAAAACCTTCTTGGGGTCGATCCCCATTTTTTCGGCATAGTAGGTTTTCGCCAACACGGACAACATGCTCATCGGCGAGCGGCATGTCGAGGCGTGGGGGATCAGCTCGGGATAGAATTTTTCCATAAAGCTGATCCAGCCCGGCGAGCAGGAAGTGATCATCGGCAGCGGACCGTCCTTGAGCCGCGTGAGGAATTCATGGGCTTCCTCAATGATCGTCAGGTCGGCGCTAAAGTCAGTGTCGAACACGCGATCGAAACCCAGGCGGCGCAAGGCCGTAACCATTTGGGCCGTGGCAGGCGTGCCGGGCGCTAGTCCGAAACCTTCGCCGATGGCCGCGCGGATCGACGGGGCCGTTTGCACCACGACATGCATCTCGGGATCGGCGATAGCCTGCCAGACGGGGCCGGCACCGCGTTTTTCAAGGAAGGCCGCCGTGGGGCATACATTGATGCACTGGCCGCATTGGATGCAGACCGAATCGTCCATGTCGGCCAGATGGGCCGGCCCGACGACCGTATGGAAACCGCGGCCGTGTTGGCTCAGGTTGTTGACGCCTTGGATTTCGGCGCAGACGCGGACGCAACGGCCGCAAAGCACGCATTTTTCACTGTCGCGGACAACCGAGGCGCTGGAAAGTTCGATGGGGAACCGTTTGCGACGTCCCTCGAAGTGCCGCGCGCGAACGCCCATCGAGTAGGCGAGATTTTGCAGTTCGCAATGGCCGTCGCGGTCGCAAGTTTGGCAATCCATGGGGTGATTGTCCAGCAGCAATTCGACGATGTCGCGGCGTGCCTGGCGGATTTCAGGCGAGTTGGTTTGCACCTCCATGCCTTCCCAGACCTGCGAACTGCACGCGGTCATATAGAAGCCCATGCCCTTGACGTCGACGATGCAAACGCGGCACGAACCGGCCAAGCTAAGGTCGGGATGGTAGCAGAGCCGCGGAATGCGGATGCCCAACTGCTCGGCCGCCGCGAGGATCGTCGTTCCGGCATCGACCGTGATAGGCGTGTCGTCGATTTTCAGCGAGATTTTTTTAGATTTGGCCATATATGCATCACTCTTCGGTATTCTATTGCGAAGCCGCAAGCGGCTTTTTCTAATCCCTAATCCCCAATCCCTTTTCCGCTGCCCTCTACAACCTCTTCACCGCTTTGAATCTGCAGACTTCAAAGCAGCGGCCGCACTTGATGCAACGCAATTGGTCGATTTCGTGCGGTTCTTTGCGGATGCCGGCGATACAGGTCACGGGGCAATTGCGCGCGCAGACCGTGCAGCCGACGCATTTCTCAGCATCGATCTCGTAACGCACCAATGCCTTGCACTTGTGCGCGGGGCAACGTCGTTCGGTTACGTGGGCGACATATTCATCGCGATAATGCTCCAGCGTGCTTAGCACGGGGTTGGCGGCCGCGCGGCCAAGACCGCAGAGCGACGCCCGCTTCATCAGCAGACCGAGCCGCTTCAGTTTGTCGAGATCTTCAATCGTGCCGTTGCCCGTGGTGATGCGTTCGAGGATTTCGAGCATTCGCGTGGTGCCTTCACGGCAGGGCGTACATTTGCCGCACGATTCGTCCTGCGAGAAGGTCATGAAATACTTGGCGATATCGACCATGCAGTCATCTTCGTCCAAGATGATCATGCCGCCGCTGCCCATGATCGAACCGGCCTTGGTCAAGGTGTCGTAATCGACGGCCAGATCGATCCACTTGGCCGGCAAGCAACCGCCGGCCGGCCCGCCGGTTTGGATGGCCTTGAGCTGTTTTCCACCGGCCACGCCGCCGCCGATCTCGTAGACAACCGTGCGCAAGGTGGTGCCCATCGGCACTTCGACCAAACCGGTGTGATGGATCTTGCCGGCCAGTGCGAAAACTTTCGTGCCGCCGCTCTTTTCGGTGCCAATGCGAGCGAACCATTCCGCGCCGTAGTTGATCACCGCCGGCACGTTGGCGAACGTTTCGACGTTGTTGATCACCGTGGGCTTGCCCCAGAGACCGCTTTCCGTGGGATACGGCGGCCGAACGCGCGGCTGGCCGCGCTCGCCTTCAATCGAGTGGATCAGTGCAGTTTCTTCGCCGCAAACGAACGCACCGGCGCCCAAGCGGATTTCCAAATCGAAATCGAAGCCGGAGCCCAGGATATTTTTGCCCAACAGGCCCCACTCCCGGCATTGTTCGATCGCTCGCTCGATGCGTTCGATGGCCATCGGATATTCGGCCCGAATGTAGACGAACCCTTGATGCGCGCCAATGGCAAAACCGCCGATGATCATGCCTTCGACCACGTTCAACGGGTCGCTTTCCAACATGCTGCGGTCCATGAACGCGCCGGGGTCGCCTTC